>JAPSLU010000352.1 GCA_031180405.1 Bacillus sp. (in: firmicutes)
AACGATGTGTGTAATACAATGCTTTATCGTAATCAACACTGTTCATTATCAATTCCCTCCCTTAAGGAGATAGGATTATTGTATGTGTTATTGAGGATTTATTTACTGTGAAAAACTTGGTGTTGTTGTCATTAAAGGAATGGTAGTCTTTACCCTTATAAAACTCGGATGAATAGGTAACCTAAAAACAAAAAGGATGAAAAAATGAGGAAAAAATGGATCTTAGTATTATGTTTTTTAACCATTGTTCAAACTGTACAAGCGAAGGAACCTGAGCATCATGTCTATACTTATAAACGCATGAAAAATGAGCTAATTACGATTGCGAATCGCTATGACTTAGAGGTAAGAACATTTGGTCAATCCGAATTTGGACGAGATCTTCTTGCATTAAAAATTGGACGTGGAGAGAATTCAGTTTTCATTATAGGTAGCCATCATGGACGAGAATGGCTTTCCACACACATCATCATGGAAATGATAAAGCAATATGCGAGTGCATATGAACAGGGCAAAGCCCTTTTTGGACACCCTACAGAAATCCTTGATGATGTCGCGATTTGGTTTATACCGATGGTCAATCCAGATGGGGTTTCTATTCAGCAAAAAGGAATAAGTTCCTTTCCTTTTTTATTACAAGAGATCTACAAGGATATGAATGAAGGGCAAACGGATTTTTCTAGGTGGAAAGCAAATGGTTTGGGGGTGGATTTAAATAGGCAGTATCCTGCTGGATGGCACAATATTGAAGGAGATTCTCCATATGCATCCTATTCTCATTTTAAAGGAGAAAGACCATTAGAATCGAAGGAAACAAATGCTTTAACACTTTTTACAAAGCAAATGAATCCCCTTACAGCCGCTTCCTATCATACATCTGGACGTGAACTTTATTGGTATTATTTTAATCCATTTAATCACCTCCAACGGGATTACCGTCTTGTAGAAAAAATTGCAGCTAAAACTGGTTATGAAATTTCTTATCCGCCTTTCAATGCAATTGGTGGAGGATTTACTGATTGGTTTATTCAGACGTATGAAAGGCCAGCGATAACCATTGAACTTAGTTACCTTGTTAAGGAAACAAATCCACCATTATCTGTTTTTGCTGAAGAGTGGGAGCGAAATAAGGAAGTTGGTCTTATTTTAAGTGAGTATGCACAAGAAGAGCTAGTCGATTAAATTAGCTTTCATGTATATGAAAAAAATGTAGGGGAACATTAATGAAAAGAAAGATGCTATGGAGGTTTGTATGAAAACTTTATCGAAGTTTTTATTTGCTTTTATCGCTCTATCAATAATTTTCACTGCAGGAATCAAGGCATATGGAGAACAAAATGTAGTTGATGTTGATTACAAAAAGTGGAGTCGAATCGCCATATCTTCTATAAAGGAGAAATACCCAGACGCCGAATTAGTTGATTATAAGTATGATGGAAGAGTTACCGTTAATGAAGAAGAATCTAAAGACGTTTTTCATGTGAAGAGTAAGCAAAATGATAAAACATTTATTGTGAAGGTAGATGTCGTGTTTAATCCAAAAACAGGGCAACTTATTACGGTGAATATTGCAGAGATGAGAGAGGGCAACCTGTGAGGTCGCCTTCTTTTTAATAAGCGGCATCTCACATGTCCCGCTGCTCCTATTGAATCTTGCATATCCGTTCCATTCAAGCTAATCAGTTCAATCAAAAAAACATTTTCTAAAGCAAGAAAAAAGCCAAAGAAAAAGTATAAAATTCTGTACATAGCTCTAGCAAAATTACTTGTAAAAGATGTATATGCCTACCCTGAAGCTCAGGGAGTGCAGTACAGTTATTGCGACAGAACTTTTCGCTTTTGAGCTGCCTCGAGGCATAAGTCAATTTTGGATTAGAGGATACGTCTTATTGCCAGTGCCAGCATTTTTCCCTTATTTGCTCAAGGCAAAGTAAGACAGCAAAGTTGCTGGATTTTTGACTACGTCAGCTAACGTATATTGATCAAGAACTTCTAGGTAAGTTTGTAATGCTTTATTTAGTAGGTGTTTTAACCCACAAACTGGAGAGATGATGCAATGGTTGTTGTCTTCGTCAAAACATTCAACAAGGTGAAAATCTTCTTCGGTTTTTCTGACAATTTCCCCAATGTTAATTTCCTCTGGTGTTAGAGCTAAACGAATTCCACCGTTTCTTCCCCGAATCGTTTCGATGACTTTCATCCTTCCGAGCTCATAAGTTACCTTCATCAAATGATTTTTTGATATATCATAAACTTCGGCAATTTCTTTTATATTAGAAAGTTCTCCTTTAGGCTTTGTAGCTAAATATACTAAGACTCTTAAAGAATAGTCTGTATAAAGAGTAAGTCGCATAAAACATACCTCGCATTTACTTGTGTTTAAGTTTATATTTTAAAAATAAGTAGAAGTCAAAACATTAATTAAGTAAAAGATTCTTTTACTTATCTTACCATAGAGTACATCAAAGTTAGTTACTATTGTAGGGAAATGTGACAGCTTTTTAAATGGTATATTTTGCTTCACAGCTAATTTAAAAATATTGAATAAACAAGATGTACTTCAAACAACTTGTATAGTATGATGTTATCTCCACGGCGCTGTTAATTTATCAATTTGGATTGACTATTCGCTTCGATCGATCATGAGGAGCCTGAGTTAATTGTTTTACAAATCTTTTTTATAGGAATAAGCTTAAGTTGCAACCCATATGTGAGTTCATGTTGGACCTCCAATTACAACACTTTAATGTTCATTCCAACAATATTACAAAAAACCTTTTAAAAGGCTTTTAAGTTTCGGTCGTCTATGTATCTTCCCTAACAGGAGTTACTTAATTTTGTGTAAAAAAACGTACCCTGCCACAAAACAGAGTACGTTTTTAAAACTTCCCATTAACTTTTACTAAGAAAAAATAAACCTGTCAAATTTGATATCAATTGACAAATATAAAATTAATATCCTGTATCCTTTTAAAAAATATGGCTGTCTTATTTACCAGACTTTTTTAGGTGGATTTTCTCTAACTGGTCATTCATTAACGGCTTACTAAAGAAATAACCTTGGCCAATATCACAACCATGTCTAATCAATATTTGATTTTGCTTTTCTGTTTCAATTCCTTCCGCAATTACAATTAAGTTTAAATTATGAGCAAGGGAAACAATCGATTCTACAAGAGAAACGTTTTTCTTATCCCCAGTTAATTCTTGGATAAATGATTTATCTAGCTTTACGATGTCAATTGGTAACCTCATTAGATAGGAGAGTGAGGAAAATCCCGTACCGAAGTCATCAATAGCTATTCTAATCCCCATATTCCTGAGATCTCGGATAACTTTAATTGCTGCCTCTGCTTCCTTGAACATTACGCTCTCTGTTATTTCTAATACTAAATAACCTGGATCTAATTGTGTTTCCCTAAGTATTGCTTTTACATCCGCTAAAACTCTTCCATTTTCAAAGTGAATGGGTGAAATATTAACTGAAACAGGAAACGTAATATACCCATCTTGTTGCCACTTTTTCACTTGCAGACAAGCCTGTTTTAGTACCCATCTTGTAATTGGAATAATTAAATTATATTTTTCCGCTTGCGGAATAAAATCAATAGGTGGTATTAAACCTTTTTCTTTGTGGTTCCATCGAATTAGTGCCTCAAAAGATTCTAATTGTTTTGTTACCAAATTATACTTCGGCTGATAAACTAGGAAGAATTCGTTGTTTTCAAGAGCTTTACCAATATCTGATTCAACAATCAGTTCGAGTTCTTGTCCTTCAACATGATCGGCATAAAATTGATAATTATTTTTACCGAATTGCTTTGCTTTATACAGTGCTTGATCTGCTGTTTTCAGTATGGTAAAGGCGTCTTCACCGTCGGAGGGATAAAAAGCAATACCAATTGAAGAAGTGGTGACAAAACTATACTCCCCAATCTTCCATGGGTGTTGCAGTGTCCCTAAAATTCTTTCGGTAATCGCTGACACTTCATTTCTTGAATGTACACCTGGCAATAGAATAAGA
>JAPSLU010000353.1 GCA_031180405.1 Bacillus sp. (in: firmicutes)
TAAAGTGTGGTTTCCTAATCTCTCAGGTCCTCTCGGTGTATTAGGAAATATATGTATAAATCACCCTGTTTTTGTTAGAATCAAAATAACCAGAAAGGGTGATAACTATGAAAAGAAAATTAAGTTCTGCTGCACGATCCATAGTTAAAGAGCAAAAAGGTATTGTTAATTCTGAGAAAACCAATAAACGTTGCAGCAATTGTTTTTTCTATTCGTCCAGGAAACTGTGTTCCAAACACTATCTAATAACAAGCAGTAAGGAGGTTTGTAAGGAATTTTCACCTAAGCAAGTAAAAATCTACAGAGGTGGCAGCGTGTCTCCTAGGTAAAAAAGCTATTAGCATAATGAGGTGGTTAAAAAAGGAAATAGCTCTTCTTTTGTCGAAGTATAGGGCGAAAGGAGGGGGTAAAGTGAATGTTGAAACCAAATACCTCATAAGGTGGGGCATACCAGGTTGGGTCTTTATCTTATTGTTAAGTTTAATGACCTATTTGGTTTTTCATCCTCAGATTTCCCTAAAGGAAGTTAATTTAGTTGATGTATTAGGATTGCTTGTGTCTGCAGGGTTTGTGGGCGTTCCTATTGGGTACTTATTTCATCAACTGTATTTTTCGTATAACTGGTTAGGGAAAAACAGAATTTTTGATGCTGCTGTTAAGTTGGTTGATGATCAAACTAAAATTAAGGGGCCAGGTTGGGGAATGAATGGCCATATAGACTATTATAAATTTGAACACATCTGGCAAAAGGAACTGCTAAAAATAGCAGATGATAAAAGGAATTATTTAGCTGAGAGATATCGCCATTTATTAACTACTATTCATGGTCTAGGAGCGTTATGGGTATCTTTAGCATCTTCATTAGGTATCAATTTAATAATTTCGATTTACCACTTTAGGGAAATCGAAAAAATGTCTTTATCCTTATTAATCTTATTAGCATTATTTAATGGTTATTTGTTATTGGCAGTTCATAAAGGTTTCAATTATTATTCTAGCAATCTTAATCACTTTCAAGGGTATTTCCTAAATGCATTTTTTAACAATGAATTAGAGAGTGATGATTAAGGGAATGTTGGAAAAGAGTAAGCATCCTTTGGGGTGCTTTTTCTATGCAAATAATTTATCGTATACCAGTCAGTCAACCTCTTTTATCGTATACCAGTTGGTTAACTATATCGTATACCAGTTAGTATACGATAGTAATTTTTCCTTCATTATATGCAAAAGTGCTAAAGAAAATATTAAAGAAATATACTTGCAAATGAATTAGCAAGGGAAGAATAAATATTTCTGTTTAATTATTGGTATAAAAATAAATCTGTTCCATCCGATATTAATTTAGGGTGAGAATTATGATAAGAGATTTTAACCATGCTAAAAATATAGTTGGATATCTTGAAAAGAGATATGGGAAAATAAAAAGGCATACGATAAGGGATGATATAGAATTCGTAAAAGATATATGTGATGACCACAATTTACAACAAATTTCTATGATGAAAAACCGAATCCAAGCTTCAATACATTCAGGCAGAGACACAAGTTACGTGAATAATAATCCTGTCAATTTTTTAACAGTATTATTTACTGTTGTGTGTTCATTAATGTTTGGATTCATAACTATAGGTGCCCAATTAGTTCTAGCCTATATAGGTCATGTTGTAAATATTAGTGGAAAAGATATTACTATAAAGGATCTTGATAAAATGGTTGATTCATTTAATTTAAGCAGCCTACTTCAAGTAGCTCTAATTCCAACACTAGGTATCTTTATTATGATATACGCTGGAATACTTATTCTAAATTCAGCTTTAAAGAAAGATTCAAGCAAAATACATATGTATGATGTTTTGATAAGAGAAGCATATGAAAGAAAAAGAATGGAAACTACAATTGAAGAATAGACGCTTAGAAATCATGAGGCCGTGTGATACTTATAAAAGAGTGAACGGGGTTGTGAGGAGAAAATAGCAATTCTTGACATAATCCTATTAATTTACTAATATGGAAAATTGTAAAAGCTATTATAGCATATGATGAAATCGTTAGGAGGTGTTTGATATGAAAAACAAAGTGATTTTGAGCTTTGTACTATTAGTTGGTATTTTCCTAAGTATTAATACAGTAGAAGCATTTGCTTCAGACTTTTCAAGAGTTCATATGGAAAAAGGGGAATCAATAAAGAGTACACGAGCTGTTGTAATTCCAGCAGGTGGAGGAACAATTGAGATATACGCCAAAT
Organism: Bacillus sp. (in: firmicutes); assembly: GCA_031180405.1. Lineage (GTDB taxonomy): Bacteria > Bacillota > Bacilli > Bacillales > Bacillaceae > Metabacillus. Next base: position 2,246 of record JAPSLU010000353.1, read on the forward strand.
TACTGGGTGGAACTCCATTGTACTATGAAGTAATAAATCAACACGGGAACGTTTGGACATATGGTAGTATATATAGACTATATGAAGCTAAACATTATGAAAGAAATGTACCTGCAGGGACTTATAAGGTTGTCTTATATGCAAGCACATATGACGGTAAATATAGTACTCAAGCTGTAGGTTTTATAAAATCCTTTTACTAATTGGCACCTATTCTAGGTGTCTTTTTATTTTAAAAGATTAAGAGTAAAGGTGCTGTAAAAAGAAGTGGCATAATCATCTTGGAGATTTAAAAAGGACTATTTATCTATTTCAAAAAAATACTTTTTTTGTAAAAATAGTAAACGTGTTGTAAAATTTTGATACAAAAAGGGGAAGAATATGAAAAAATTAGTAAAAAAGAGTTTGTTATTGTCGATTGTTGCTATTTTGTCAGTGTCACTGTTTTCATTTAATGGAATCACTGCGGAAGCTGGTGATTTTACTTGTCAACCTTTTAAAAAGCCAGCTGATGGTTATATTTCATCTGGTTTTGGACCAAGAGGAAGCAGTTATCACTATGGTATAGATATAGCAAACTATGGTACATCAGTGCCAGTATATGCTGCATATGCAGGTGTGGTTCAGAAGGCGGAAGTTTCATCAAGTTACGGAAATGTAGTTTACTTAAAACATCGCGGAAATACACAAACAACACTATATGCTCATTTATCTAGATATTTGGTTTCGACTGGTGATGTTGTAACACCGGGTCAATTAATAGGATATACAGGAAATACGGGACAATCTGATGGAATACACCTACATTTTGAAGTACATAATGGAGATTGGAATGGAAGTAAGTCAAACGCAGTTAATCCGGCACCTTTAATTTCTGATGAAACAACTTCGTCTATATGTTGGGATGGAGATTTGATGAAAAAAGGGCAAATAGGTAGATTAACAGTATTAAAGCCTATTAATCTTTGGAAGAGAACTTCTACTGGTGGAATAGTTTATGAGAGAGTTCTAAATCCTGGAGAAGTATATCGTGTATATGGATATGATGATTTGCACGGTGGCCAATATAATGTTGGTGGTGGATATTGGGTAACAAAAATGGATGGATATATTAGTTATCAAACACCTGGTCAATACCGACTGGATGAATTAAAGCGTATATATCCTTAATAATTGTTTAAAGCATCCTTTTAAGGGTGCTTTTTATTTTGGAGAAAGAAGCGTGATGAAGTTGGAATAATGCCTGAATATAAAACACAGGGGCAAAAGCGTAAGTTCTATGACAGTGGAGAATGGAAGAAGCTGCGGGCAGAGATTAAGAAGCGTGACAACTATGAATGCCAGGAATGCAAACGGCAAGGGCGCTTAAGCATTGATACAAATGAATACAGTGAGAGTGCCAAGCGAAAGAAGATACAGCTAGTTGTTCACCATATCAAGGAGCTCGAGCATCATCCTGAGCTAGCACTCGATGAAGATAACCTGGAGACTGTTTGTGTGGATTGTCATAACAAAGAGCATGGTCGAGAATTCAGGAATAATAAGCCAAACAAATGGCAGTATGATGAAAGGTGGTAGGGTGCCATTTGGATGGTGCATTATTGTGTTGGGAAGCAAAAGGCTATCGCTTGATGAATAGGATTGTATTAGGAATATGTTGGCTGCCTTTATTAATTTATTTTGTTTTAAAAGAATAATTCTAAAACAGTCCCCCCGGTCAAAACTTTTCAACTTTTTTCAAAATGGGGCACCGGGGAGGGGGGGCAATTCTCTAAAAA
>JAPSLU010000354.1:0-3058 GCA_031180405.1 Bacillus sp. (in: firmicutes)
ACTACGCCAAATAATTTAATCCAGGAAGCGGTTCCAGTGATTGCATTAATAACGCTCTGGCTTGTTCTTTGTTAATTTTTATTCGCAGACTCATCCATTCCCAAAAGTCATCTTCTTTGATCTTTCCAGTCCATAGATCTTTTCGAATCGGCATCAAATTGTCCCGTATATCTTGAAACGAGATTTCGCTACCCTTAGGTAATTGGAGCCAAACGTAGATGAGAAATTACTGACTAATACACCAGCTAAATCTAATACCAGTTGTAGCTTTGCAGTCATCGGAACGGCTCCTTTTTTACATAGTAATACTGAAATCGCTATCCTAACGCCTTGTTTTAACTTTTCATATACTAGAAGAATTAATAAAATGACTACTACAGCCGCGGCTGAAAAATTTAATACGTTGCCTCCTTTTCGTTCTCTCGCTCATTATTCATGTTGACCTCTACCTCTACTTCCTCCTCCAAGAGCCCAAGTTGTCTCTCCGATTTACGATATTTCATATGCCCTTGATCGTTCCAGCATTTCAGTCATGTTACCACCTGCGTAACTGCATGCATTAATTTCATAATTTGTGACATTTAGTGTTGCAATGATAATGAACAATAAGCGCTACCCATATTTTTTTCATTTTGACTCCTTGGTTGAAAGCTAATATTTATACCGGACTGCATGAAGCATAGATGCTTCGTTATACGAACTCCTCGTCTTCTATGAATTCCTTTAATTCTTGATTTAGCCTATCTATTTTGTCTTCTATTCTTCTTAAGCTTTCTTTTGTATTTTGTATGTAAAATAAATCTATTCACAAATCGAAATAATCCTACAAAAATGAGTAAGACTAAAAATTAATTTACGGTTCATTTTCCCTTGGATCGATTGTTAATATTACTATTTTAGGTGTCTCGTCTAATCTTCTTCAGGTAATACCTTCCATGATTATACATCTGACTACCAAGCGCTGGTAGTCCAATCGTTTGAGTTTCGCTCAAATCCCCTTGAAGTTCAATAATAGGTCTAACTTTTTTTAATCTTGTTAATATTTATATGGTAACAACCGATAATAACCATAAGGAAATATTCACCATTTCGTTATAAGGGACGTGTTTAAATGCCTCAAATTTCAAGCATATCAAGCAGACTACAGTCCACACAGCCAGTAAAATCAAGAACAAATATTATGTCTCCCATTGACCGGGAGATTGAGCAGCTAATTAATCAAAAAGGAATTATTCATGAAAAAATCGCGAGTATCAAATCAGACGAAAAGCTGGAATCTAAACAAAAAGATGAAAGAATTAAACTTTTAACCATGGATTTGCAATTACTTGAATCTCAAATCATGCAGAAGAGAATGGAGAAGACTGAGGAGAATAAAAATGACAACAGTGCTTCCTCTGAAAAGAAGAATTTGAGTAAAAAAATCGAAATGGATACAGGTAAGCAAGATGTATCAGGCATATCGATGGAAAAGTTTTTACAAGCTAGCAATCTACATGACCAATTGACCAAAATGGCAAGCGTTCGTAGATCACTGAAAGTGGAAACCGACACTCTTAGGCATGAAGTAAGAAAGGGAAGAGAACTTCTTGGGGGTGAGAACGAACCTGGCGACCCTGGCAAATCGGAAATGAGAAAGAATCTAGAATTGACAGTAAATAAATCGAAAACTGAAGAAGCACTAAACATTGAGAAGAAAATTACTGAATTGGATCGTAAAATAAGTGAAAAGATTGAAGCCACTAAAGAGGATATTCAGAACGACGAAAACAAAGTCATCACGGGAGAGGTTGATAATCAAGAGGATGTGTACGTATCTGATCAACCTGAAAACGTTGAGGATACGATAAAGCAGCATCAGGATACTAACAACAATATGAATACTAACCTTCAAGCACAACAGAATATTAGTATTGACATTCGCGTTTAGAAGAGACATCTGCTAAAAATATACATATATTTATCATAACAAAAGAACCCGTCGGGTCAAGGATTGACCATGAATAGCACCGTGTGAACAGTGATTGACTGTTTGTAACGGTGCTTTCCATCTATCGCTGAACTTCTTGCCACTTCATGTTTATCCCTCCCCAGAGAATCCCTTCTATAATTATACATCAGACTATTTATCTACTCATGTGTACCAAGGGAGCGAATACCCGCAGCCTAGATGCATTGTTATATGATGTCAGCGACGGTTGGATTTCGCTTATCAATTGTTTTCAATCCATTGTTCAAATACGCAATTCTAATGTTTTCAAGTCATTAATGGATCCCGACGAAGATGAATCACAAAGTCTCTATTTGACGTATGGTAAACTAAATTCCCAGGCTTTGCTTGAAAAAACTCTTTATTAGCATCTTCTTCTGATATTGTGCGAATGAGTGCAACTTCATCTACTATTTTTTTGTTGCCTTCCTCATAATAATTAAGTATGGAAACCAGAACCAATTGGTCAGGGAACATTTCTCTTACTTCTTGCCACTTCATTCGTTCTACCTCCTTCAACTTCATTGCTCCTCCTCGAAACTCTTTCCATGATTGCTTATGACTTTCTTATATTTACGAGCCCCTCACTTTATTGGCAGGATGCAGAATACTTCGCAGTCACTCCCCATTAGAACCAACCATAGTACGATGCCCTCCAATCATATTGAATTGATTTTTTTCGGTTACTTCATTGAAGAAACCCTTAATCTCGATATGGGGATCTTTTAAGTCAATATTATGATTCCCTTCATACATTTCCTTCGGAGCAAATGCGGTAAGAAGTAATTCTTCTCCCGGATCAATATTGAGTTTATTATTTCTAGCTTCGATCTTAAAATCATTACCTTGAGTACCATTTTCAATTTTTATAGGAAAACTTAAATATACATTATTTTGTACTATCATATGACTAGATTTGTTATGCAGTTTTAGTGTGAACATGGTTCCATCTAATTCTTCCTTTTGTTCTTTTAGTTCTATACTTATTTTTTGAATGTCTTCTGTAGTAACTTCTTTGTTATTACTACAACTCACGCTAATTAGTAAGCACAACATGACAAAAATAAC
>JAPSLU010000354.1:3068-4017 GCA_031180405.1 Bacillus sp. (in: firmicutes)
GATGATAAATGATTTTCTATCCACTTCCTGAATTCCTCCCAAATCTATATTCGTACGGTTCATATATCACGACGAAATTATTTCACTTTATAAAAATAGGGCCCACACATGTCTTCATGCGTATTTACATACGTCCAAGTAAGGTTTTTATCAAATACATAGATATCTTGTTGAGAATCAAAATCCTCTGCGACTAATGCATTTGCATTACTGTATAGAAGTACACTGGAAGAGTTTTGGTACATAACATATATTTCATCCTTAATTTCAGCATGAAAAGCATTTCTTGCTTCATGTTGCTTCAGACAATCTTGTATTTCATAACTAAAAATATGCCACTTATATTGATCGTAATAAATGCTTTCTTTTATATCGTCACTAATGTTTAGTGTAAATGTCTTGTCCCAATTATTAATAATTTCTGTTGCCCCATCAAATAGATTTGAGATGATTACGCCTTTTTCAATTAATTTTTCTTTATATAAATATTCCTTTTGAATAAATTGAATAGACCAATATATTTTTTGCAATTCTTCTTCCGGTAAGCTATCTAGAATTAATTGAATCTCTTTTCTAATCAAGTGTTCTCCTCCTCATTCCTATCATGGGTTCAACTTTTTCTATCCATTTATGCTCCTTATCCGCTAACAGGGTTTTCCATCCAAGTTCGACAACCGGTTTCAGGTTCTTTTCTTGATCATCAATATAAACAACCGTTTGGCCTGCTTCAAATTGTTTGCCGACATGTTGATATATTTGTATGTCAGGTTTTCTTAAACCTATTTGATTTGAGATCGTTATGCTCTTTGTATATGGTTCTACTTTTTCTAAAATCGATTCCAACCATTCCTTACAATGGTTACTTAAAATATGGATATCTGCAATTTCACTCCACTCCGCCAAATAATTCAATCACTGGAACCGCTTCCTGGATTAAATTATTTGGCGG
>JAPSLU010000355.1 GCA_031180405.1 Bacillus sp. (in: firmicutes)
GCGCTGTCCGCGCGCGTCCCACGTCCGCAGGTCGGCGGCCGTGAGGAGGAGCGTGAGTTCATCTAACAACCAAATAGCAAGGTCAAAACAGTTACCCGTTATTCCATACTGTTGTCTATGTTCCCGCATGAGAGAGACATCTCGTTTTTTTTTATAACTTCCTTCGGTATAAATCCAGACTTTTGTTAATGTCTCCATAGGGAAGTCGTTAAACTTCTCCCAAGTAGCTAGAATACTTTGTGTTGGTAGCATTTTTCCACCTACTTTTTTTTCCTATTTAATTACATGAGTAGGTACTGCTTCGGCAGTCATAGATAGGAATCCTTCTTGAAATAAACTGTTTCTGTAGTTGATTTAAAAAAAATTTTGCATCACATTAATCGCCTCTTTTTATGCCCTAATAGGAACATGAATAGTTTCAAATTACAAAATTCCCTTTCTATTTATCCATTTACACAAGATATTCTACGCACTCAATATATAAAGAGTTTGATAATATATTTACTTTTTAAAAAATTAATTAGCAATTATAGTATAATATAAGAAAATGGTAATATTGGGTTTTTTTGGATTTAGAAAACAGTGGAACAAATTATTAGCTATATTTAAATAAACAACAGCAGTTGAAAAGGAGAATAAAATTGAAAATATTTAATGAAGAATTATCTAAAACAGTAAATATAATCCCCTATTGTTTTTTGAATTTAGTAGTTTCTTCTTTCTTTTTCTTTCTTTTTTTAAGTATTCCAGAGGGAGAATACCTTTATTTCCTATTAATATCAATCATTTCCGTAATTCCTTTATATTGTGTAATTACTTATTCAATTTTTACTATACCTGTACAAATTTTTCTGAATAGAAAGCCTAAAAAATTTAATTTAGTTTATCTTGTCTTTTATATTCTTTGTTCATTTGTAGCAATATTTATCATTTTTACAGGCTTATTTAACGTATCTTCAATAGATTTGCTAAAAATGGAACGATATTATCAGTTTAGTTTCTCATCAGCTCTTATTTTTTGGTTTTGGGACTCTATTTTTTTGCAAAGAAAAAGCGATAATTTTGGAAACTCATCCTCAAACCTCTCATAGGTAAACCAATATGTAGTCACCGTTTTGCCATCAAGTAATCCAGCTTGGGCTTATAGAAAGGAACCTGTGCAAACCAAAGTCATTATTTGAACAAAATGTTAGAAATGATAAAAATGATGCAATTACAAATAAACATATAATTCCTATTTAGTACAGTTAAATAGATCTGGAAATACAAAATTATCAAAACCTCTTTCATGGAAAATTTATTTATACACTATATTTCACTATAAATGCCAAGTCTTGTTGTAAATATTAATTAAACTATCCTGTGACTTTGGTTGAATAACAAAAAGCGATGCTTCTTTATTGAAGGATCGCTACTAGTTAGTTTAGCACAATGTTTCACAATCACACTTACTCAATTTAGATTAACTTGCAAACCTAGCCCTTCCAATAAATCAAAAAACTGGGGACAAGTTTTGGAAACACACCCTGGATCTTTTAATTGAATTCCTTTCACCCTAGAACCTATTAAAGCTAAAGACATAGCGACCCTATGATCATCATATGTATCCAATAATGTCGGTTTAGGGTTTCCTGGAAATACCTTTAAACCATCAGAAAATTCCTCGACTTTAATACCTAAATTAGAAAGTGATTCACATATTGCACCTATCCGATTTGACTCATGATGTCTAATGTGTTCAACATCTTTTATGGTTATAGGGCCATCAGCGAATGGTGAAATTGCTGCTAATGTTAATGTTTGGTCTGACATTTCTCTCATTGATATTTCAAACCCACCTCTAAGTTGAGTAACACCTTCCAATTCTATATAAGTTGAACCTCTTGTTACCTTACAACCCATTCTTTCAAACACATCAACCATTTTTATATCAGGTTGTAATGTTTCGTATGTCAGATTATCTATTCGTACTCTACCATTGGTAATCGCAGCCAAAGCAAGGAAGTAACAAGCAGTAGATGCATCTGCCTCTAAGTTTAAATCTTGTGGAAAATACCCAGACGGATAAACTTCAATTTTTTTTAGACTGTTATCATATTTTACTTTTGCCCCAAATTTCTTCATTAACTCTAATGTTAAATGGACATATGAATGCTGTACAATATGATCTGTAATATTAACAATAAAGGATTCTTTAAAATAAGGTGCTGCAATTAAAAGACCGCTTATGAACTGACTTGAGATAGCCCCTGACAGGTTTACTTCTCCTCCTTTTAATCCTTTCCCCTTTATTAATAATGGGTAGTAACCTTCATTATTTAAATAGCATATTTCAGCACCACACTCTTCTAAAGCATTAACTAATGAAGCGATAGGTCTTTTACTCATGCTTTGACTTGCTTCAATTTTCCATATACCTTTATTTGACAATGCTAATGCACCTGGTAAAAACCTTGCGATTGTCCCAGCTGAACCAACATATAACTCACCAGAATTCCATTTAAGTCCATTTCCTACAATAATTGCTGTATTACCGTTAACCTCAATATCTATCCCCAAATTCTTTAAGGTATCAATACACCAATATGAATCATCACTTTTTAAAATTCCAGTGACTGTAGACTTCCCTTGAGACATTGCACTTATGATTAATGCTCTATTTGTTAAACTTTTACTTCCAGGGATAGTGATTGTTCCTTTTATTTTTCTTGTTTTACTTGGGGAAATACTTACTATATCTACACCTTTTAATGATGTCCACGGACTACGGGCTTTTTCATCAACACTAAATTCACCCATGTACTCATCTCCTTATTTTTATATTTTCATTATAATTTCGATTATGATATAAATAAAATCAATAATATTAATAACAACTATAGGTGGTATCTATATCATGCAATTAGACTTGTATCATGTTTTTTATGTAACTGCATTGGAACAGAATTTTAGTAAAGCCGCAAAGAAATTGTTTATTACGCAACCGAGCATAAGCCATTCCATTAAACAACTAGAGGAAAGACTTGGGATCCAATTATTTATAAGAACCTCAAAAGGAGTCATCCTGACGAAGGAGGGTGAAACCTTATTAAATTATATAACCCCTATTTTTGGGCTAATTGATTATGCTGAAGGGAAAATAGCTGAACTGATTAACTTAGAAAGTGGGCATGTAACTATCGGGGGTAGTGATTCAACCTGTAAACATTTTTTACTACCTAAAATTCAAACCTTTCAAAATATGTATCCAGAAATAAAGGTAAAACTTCAACACGGCTCTACTCCACAAATTGTTGAGAAATTAACAAATGGAATGATCGATATTGGAATTGTTCATTTACCTATTAATGAAAATGAAATAAATATAATTGAATATTTAAGTATTAACAGTACTTTTATTGTAGGAAAAAAATATAAAGCCTTAGCTAATAAAACAGTAGCATTAGAAGAAATCTTAAATTATCCAATTATTTCATTTTCTGAAACAAGTAGTACTAGAAGATTTCTGGAACATATATTTCATAATCAAGGGCTAATTGTAAAACCTGACATTGAAGTTGGTAGTGTTGAACTTTTAATTGAATGTGCAAAAATTGGAATGGGGATTGCCTTTGTGACAAAGGAAATGGTCTTAAAGGAATTATCAGAGGGTGAATTATTTGAAGTCCATATAAATGAATTAATAGAGGAAAGGAAAATTGGTTTAATAACAAAAAAGGAAATTCCTTTGTCAGTTGCAGCAAATACATTTTTCAACTATTTATTAGAGAAGTGAAATGAATAAATCTCAAGCTAAAAGGGCAAACAATAAATTTCATCGCCCTTTTCATTTTCAATATTCCCACTATACTCCATCAATAAAAAAAGGCCTCCTCCTCTTAATGGCGGCCGGTTCTTTAACTCTTGCACCTGTAGTGTATTCTTTCAACTTACTTAGTTGATAGTATATGGGTGTTAATAATAAACAAAAGTCATACAAATATAGAAAACATAAAATAATAAACTGATTGTGACTA
>JAPSLU010000034.1 GCA_031180405.1 Bacillus sp. (in: firmicutes)
CAGCTAAACCATCGGTATAAATAATACCAATGTTTATTTTGCCAGTTTGAGCAGCACTGAATTCTCTAATGATAACATCAGAGCTATTGCCTACTTTTTTCTTAATATGATCTAAGTTCCACTTAAGATCAGAAGAAATCTGTTCTATCTTCTTTTCGTCTTGAGAAAGTTCATTAGTTTCTTTCTTTTTCTGTTCGGTAGCCGATAACGTTTCAGAATACCTTTTGTTGTTTTTTTCCTTTATTAAATTAGACAATTGCTTAGGAATACGAGTTTTCAATGAAAACCTCCTATTGAAAAGGGTACTAATCATTATCTTTAACAAATAAGGATAAATTATCCAAGAATTATTTAATATTGATCATAATAGTGATCCAGATGTTTTTGAAGATAGGTGATGGCACCACGTATCCGGGACAATTGCTGTTTGTCTCAATAATAAAGGTGTTGTTGGAGTTGTATTGAAGGAAAAAATTTTAAGTTTAAAAGTTTAACTGGAGAAGGATCGGGGAATATGAATGGATCATAAGTGCCATTAATTATGCTATTAAATGGCACGGGTCTAAAGAATGAACAAGTGCGAGTTATTTTTACGTGATTAGGCGGGCCTGAAGATGTTTCAGTGCTACATACAACTACTAAAGTCTTGGGGTTGCTGTTGTAGTTGCAACATAGAAGCGGAAATTTGCACAGCTCATTAAAAGAACATTGCCATTAGGCTACAGAAGAAGTTCTGAAAGGAAAGTTTTCTATTACATAATTTAAATAGGTAAAATCTATGAAATTATTAATGTAGCAAAAAAATATACCTGTAACGTGAAAAGAGTGAAGAGCGAAGGGCTTAATTCACTTCTCTTAAACCCTTCCCATCAAGAATATCCTGGATACCTTCTTCACAAACTCCAAAGGACCTCCAGGAACAAGACTTACAGACGATTTGAATATCGGAGGAGATGATATGCTTTCGTATGAGTGATTCAATTTCCTCCCAATTCAAAGTTTGTCCGATTTCAAGCCCTAATTTCTCTAGTATAGCTGCATCTCTTTCATAAATATTTTGATTCTTACAATGATACTCACCTGAGTTTGGGTACTTCTCACACAACTGATCAGGACCCATTACAAGTTGAATCCTCAGTTTTGGATTATCTCTCAAGGACTGGTGCAGACGTGTCATATTTTCCACGTATTCTTGTGAGTACCCCATTCCCCGATACCCCAAAAGGCAAAAAATATGATGACCTCGCAATTTGTACATCGTTTCCCTCATTTCACATATTTGAACAGATTAAATGTTAACATAAATCAATAATATGTTAACACTTCTATACAATCTTATCATAATACACTTATTTAATGAGAACCTTTTTAACCTGACAGGGAGCGTTTCTGTATATAAAAATAATAGCTAATCATCTTAGAAAGTTGTAGTCACGTTATTTTATTTTTGGGTATTATTGGAGTTTATAAAATATAATTTAATCGAAAATTGAGATGGTAGTATTCGATAGTCTTTCGGATGAAGAATAGTAATCCCAAAAGATTAAGTGGTTGAAAAAGGTAGCAGCGAATAAAAGAGAATCTTTTATTCGGCATAACTATGACAAAGAGCGCCTTGCTCTTCTAAATAGAAAGATTATCCTTGTTTTTAATCCTAATCATGGCAATAAGACCTCTACAAATGAATAACTTAGCCAATATAGTGATGAATGAATGATACCATTTCCAGCCCTTTTTCCACGTAATTAAGTCTGTATTTCTTTCTGCATATGTTTCTAATAAAGTTTGAGGAATGACAAAGGGCAGAGCTTTCAATAAAATTCCTAGTGGCCTGCTATTGAGAGTCCACTGATTGTAATATAGGAGTAATAAGGGGTAGTGTATGTAATCAAAAGGTAAATGAATAAGAAACCTTTTAGGGAAAGGTCTTATTTTATATACCAGATAACCTTCCGATACTAAATATTTATCAGCAAAAGAATTCCCAATAATACTTACAAGGTAAACAATAACCCAATCTTTAAAGGAACGTTTGACAATGGCAAATGGTAATAAAAATAGTCCTAGTAATGTAATTATAGCTAAAAATGAAATCGAATAATTTTTGTTTTTGCGACCTTTCTTTTTCATGTTAGTTCACCCCAAAGTAAAAAGATTGGATTCAAACTTATTATTAGCTATTTTTTCAAAAAAATAGTTATTGCAAGGTTTTGTATATATTTCCCAGATTTGAAAACGTTTATCATACCCATTCATTCATCATATTGGTCATATCAGTATAGACCTTCCATCATAAAAAGGCTCTTTTCTAAAAGATTGTTTATAACAGGTTTTATAAGCAAACATTGATAAGTTGAGTTCAAACGCAGGTGTGCCTCCTGCAGGCGCAGTTCACCGCACACCCCATGGAAAGTCTGCAATCAACCATGCATATACATCTTTTTAGCAATAAAGTTTACGAAAATAACCAATTAAAAAAGTCTGAAAGAATGGAAAGCCTTCTATCTGGAAAGTGAGTTGGTTTATTATGAATACCCAAGTCAATTACGAAATTTAGGATTCTAAAGTCTCTGAAAGGGGTGTTTGATGCAATCGTGGATCCTGATAAAATAGGGATTATTGCTTTTATTAAGTTCTGAAAGATGGGAACAAGGTTAAAGCGAGATTCGGTAGTCGTGTTAAATTATGAAGGAATTATAGCCTTTTTATAGAATAAAATGAATTGTTAGCTGAGTATAGAAGAGATGAGACGAGAAAAGGAGAGATGAGAAGTGAGTAAAACGAAATATTATGAACAAATAGGTGTTGCAATGACATGCCGTTCGTTCGAAGAATATGTAAAAATGTTTATGCTTAATGATCAGCTATTGAAAAAAGGAAGAGTTTTAGATGTTGCTTCTGGAGCTTCGTCATTTGTTGCTGAACTAAGTAAAAGAGGATATGATGCTGTAGCTGTTGATCCTAATTATAGACTTTCGCTCAATGAAATGAAATCCTTTGGATGGAAGGAAATTGAGAAAGCAACGGAAAATCTAGATAAAGTTAAAGGGAATTTCATCTGGGAATCATATGGAAGCTTAGACATCCATAATCATATTAGGAAAGACTCTTTTTTACAGTTTCTCGAGAGCTATAAAATGAATGACCAACATAATAGATATATTCAAGCATCCTTGCCATCTCTTCCATTTGAAAATGAATCATTTTCCTTAGTTCTTTGTAATCATTTCTTATTTTTGTATCAGGAGCAGTTTGACTATCTTTTTCATTTACAAGCAATTAATGAGTTGTTAAGAATATCTACGAAAAATGGAATTATCCGCATTTATCCTTTAGTAGGATTTAAGAATGAAGCCTATCCACACCTAGGTAAACTTATAAAATCTTTAGAAGAAAACAACAATGTGGAAATTAAATTAACTAGTACAGATTTTCGCTTTATTCCAACAGCAACTCATTTTTTAGATATAACAAAACGATAGAACTTATTAAAAGTCAGGTTGTAGTTGATCCTGGCTTTTTTCATAACATTTAATTATTTAGTTGGTAAGAATGCTTAATAGGAGGTGATAGGTGTACTTGGTAATAAACGCCATCCCCATCCACCTTCACCATATTACACATATAAACTATTTATTCACCTAAAGAAGGAATTGAAACAAGTGCAGTTGGTTTTTTTGGTGAAACTGAATTGCCGATTTTATCGACAGAACGAAATACAGAATCACAAATTCAATTAGTGTTTAAATATTTACATAATCCGCTTGAACCAGTCTATTTTGATTAAACATAGTGAAAATAAGAAGTGTCAAATTTAAAATGGTTGGAATTCCTATACTAGTTTGGGTCTATCTCATTCTTTATAACGTGTGTGTCATTAATGAATTGAGTAATGATTCATAAGTGAACTAGTTTATCTCATACAAAAATTGTCACTTAATTAGTTAAAAAATTCTCAAAATTTGTAGAGAAATTATCAATCCTTCTTTATACTTTAAAGAGAACTAAATAACAACGCTTACATGGGGGATGTTAAATGGATGTTGTGACAATCGGAGAATCTATGGTTGTGTTTACTCCGACAAGTGACGGATTTATGAGAAATGCTAGCCATTTTACTAAAAAGATTGGTGGAGCTGAGTCTAATGTTGCGGTCGGCCTTGCTAGATTGGGTCATCGAGCGGGCTGGATTAGTAAGCTTGGAGATGACGAATTTGGAAAAGCGATCCTTGCCTTCTTAAAAGGAGAAAATGTTGATGTTAGTCAAGTTACAATTGATCAGGAAGCTCCAACAGGTATATATTTTAAAGAACCTAGAAGGCAAAATAGTACGCGAGTCTATTATTATCGTAGAGGGTCAGCTGCTAGTAAACTAACAGCAAATGATCTAAACAATGAGTATCTTTCAAAAGCAAAGTATGTACATATTACAGGTATTACTCCAGCGTTAAGTGAAAGCTGTAGGGAAACTGTTTTTGAAATCATAAGGTTAGCAAAGCAAAACGGAAGCATAATTGTCTTTGACCCTAATCTTCGGACAAAGCTATGGGATGAGCAGACAGCAAGAGACACGCTACTTCGTCTAGCTTCAGAAGCAGACATTGTCTTACCAGGTATTGCAGAAGGTGAATTTTTATTTGGAGAAAATGATCCTCACAAACTAGGGAAATTATTTTTAGACCATGGTGCATCAACTGTTGTCATGAAGGTGGGAGCAGAGGGAGCCTATTATTTCACAAATAATGAAAGCGTATTAATTTCGGGTTTTCCTGTTAAACAGGTAGTTGATCCCGTTGGTGCTGGAGACGGTTTTGCTGCTGGATTTCTTTCAGGTTTAATTGATGGATTAGATTTAGGAAAAGCCGTTGAACGAGCAAATGCTGTAGGTGCTTTAGTCACAATGGTGAATGGGGATGTCGATGGTTTACCGGAACGTGATGAGGTAGAGCAGCTTTTATCAAAAAACAGTGAAGATATTGTTAGGTGAGGGGGATAAACATGAGTCTTGAAATTATTAAAGAAACAGGGGTTGCGGCGGTTATTCGTGGAGCCACGACAAAAAATATACTCACAATCGCAAATGCCTTAAAGGAAGGTGGCGTTAAGGTATTAGAAATTACAGTTGAAACACCTGGTGCATGTGCAGCAATTGAAAAGGCTGCATTAGAACTTGATGGTGTATTAGTAGGTGCTGGAACTGTTTTAGATGCAGAAACAGCAAGAACTGCCATTATGTCAGGGGCTAAATTTATTTTTTCTCCTACAACAAATCCAAAGACAATTGAGATGGCAAAAAGATATGGGGTTGTAAGTATACCAGGTGCATTAACACCAACGGAAATACTAACTGCTTATGAACATGGAGCTGACTTAATAAAAGTATTTCCTGCAAATGTTTTTGGTCCAAGCTATATAAAAGATATTCACGGTCCACTTCCACATATCCCTCTTATTACAACAGGAGGAATCTCTGTTGATAATGTTGGAGAGTATATAAAAGCAGGTGCGGTTGGAGTGGGAGTAGGAAGCTCACTAGTTAACACAAAAAAAGAATTATCAGCTGAATATGTAAATGAAATAACGGCAACAGCAGCTAGATTCATTCAAGCAATAAAAGAAGCTAGAATATCTTAATCTAGTAAAAGGCAATCTTTCTAAATTGAGAGATTGCTTTTTTATAACGAAAAAAATTAAAAAAAATGATATAATAGAAAGAGCTTACAAAATAGAAAGTAGGATGTAATCATGACGGATTTTATGGGTGGATTAAACCGATTATTTGAGTGGGTAATGCGGTTGTCTGTAATCAATATATTGTGGGTTGTTTTTAATTTACCAATTTGTTATTTAGCTATTTCGGTGTTATTTGCAGAAGATCAATCCTCAATTATTTTGTTAATTGGAACGATTGCAGTTTTCGCTCCTTTTATCTTTTTCCCAGCCACAACAGCGATGTTTGGCGTTGTACGAAAATGGGTTATGGGGGATTTAGATGTTCCTTTAGTGAAGTCATTTTGGCGCTATTACAAAGAAAATTATGTTAGAAGTTTAACAGGTGGACTTCTGTTAACAATAATTTGGGTTGTTTGGGGAGTTGATTTCTTCTTCTTCTCAAAAGTAAATGTTATCATTAGCACCTTCTTTTTAATAGGATTTTTATTCCTATTTTTAATGACTCTTTTCTTTTTCTCAAACACAGTACATGCAGAGCTAAAGCTTTTTACTAGCTTAAAAAATTCATTCTTTCTAACAATGGTATATCCTTTAGCAAATTTAGTTGTCCTAATAATCAGTGGGATTATTTTGTATATTAGTTTAGGGATGTTTACCTTCCTGATTCCATTTTTCATGGGAACGCTAATTACGTATGTTGCTTTTGCTGCTTATCATCAAAAAATCGAAAAGATACATGCAAAAACTGCTGAGGAAGCGAAATAATATGAAAAACATATGGGCTGTTCAAGACGTAATAGTTATTGAACGGTCCTTTTTTGTTGCACATTTTAGGGGCTTATTGAACGTTGGATAAACTGCGTTGATTAAAAAAAGACCTTTCCGTAGGGAAATGCCTCTTTTCGAAGTCTAGAATTTTCGGTGTCCAGCCAATGCAGTACTATTTGTGTAAAAAAACAATTTGCGTGCTCCTCTATGGGCTGGCTAATCTACAATTGAAGGCAAAGTACACCTTCTATTCTAAATTATCTTATTTGCCCAGAAGCGATTAAGGAGCTTGCACTATTGTTTATCAGGAAGCGTTTTCATAAATAACGCCTTTAAATTGAATTTTGAACGTAGGAGGATTGTCTTTTTGGATTTGTGTTTTTACCTCTTTGATCTTCGCTACCGCTTCTGTCATTCCAGATGCAGGGATTTTGTATTCTGTTGTTTCATTTCCGGTGTCAATTAAAAAGACGAATTGTTTCATTGTTTTGTACTCTCCTTTGATGTTTTTTTTTGATATTTATGAACATTATGTGAAATCGGTTTCAATAAAATTTGAAATAAATTTGTATACGCTTTCATTTTAGTGGATCTAAAGGTCCATGTCAAGCAGTTAAACTATTTCATTTTGAATATAAAAAAATTCTTCTTAATTTGTTCACAAATGAACTAAGAAGAATACCGTCAGTATTTATTTTAAATAGATAGCAAACGCAATAATAATGCCAATACCTAAAATGATATATATCCAAGATAGGCGTGAGAGATTTGATTTTGTTTTTGTATCATAATTCTTATCACCTTTTCCCCCGATAAGGATTGTACCAACTAAAGATATAATTCCAATAAGAATAACCAAAAAGATAGCAATGTTCACGAAATATCCTCCTTGCAACAAGAGCTTTTCACTATCATACTACAAAACCCCATAGTTACGTGAATAAAAAGTGAATACGTCACCTCAGTAGTTGAAAAGGTGACGTCAAAGTCTATTTTTTTATATCATATAAAACACGGGCTATAATATCATGATTGAAATGTCCAAAGTTTTTTCCGAATAATGTTAAGCCACCACCATTTTTTCCATTGTCTGACACAGCAAGCTTGAATTTAATATCAGATTTTATCGTTAGGTTAATATCTTCGATCGTTACATCTGAAATGCGACAGCCATCAATAAATGTGCCTTCTTTGTTAATACGTAATAATTTTGCGATTCCATACTGGTTTAAGTGACCTGGCCACCAATTTGGATTATTATTTCCTCTAACATCTCCGAAATCACCAGGTGATGTCCAATAACCTAGCTCAATATTATTAAGGTAAAAGTAAATGTCAGAAGGCCATTCTTCGTTATAACCTGGTGCTTCTGAGCTAATTTCGAAAATAAACTGAAGCTCGTTAAACTCCTCATTTCTTTTTAGGTAATTTGGAATTCGATATTCTACAAAACCATTATTCAACCAAACAATCTCAGCGTTTATATGGTCTGGATCAGCAAAATAGCGCGGGTCATCAAATTCACCAATAATGCTATTTTTCGTTGCTAGTCCACAAGTTGGTTCAGCGTGATAATCACAATAATGACCAACTTTAATTTCGTACTCATATGAGTGTTCAATTTCTTTATTCCTCAATTCCACCGTTACTATGTCTTCATTCAAATAACACATCTTCTGTATGCCATGTTTGCCCACAGTCGTCGTAATATCAATGATTCCACTTTCTTCCAACTTTTTTATATGCATGGTGACAGCGCCATTTGTTAAATTTAACTTTTCAGCGAGGTCATTTAAATTTAAGCTATCATATTTTTTTAATAAATTTATGATTTCAATCCGTGTTTCGGAGCTTAATGCTTTGAAGACATTTAATCCTGAGTGTAAATCCTTAATATGAATCAACGGTGTACCCCCTAGCGCTACAATGTAGTTTGTTTTCATTCATTATAGAATAAAAATATGCCAAATAGAAGAGTTTTGTTTTATATTTTTCTAAAACAAAGCATTCACTTGAAAATTAGTAGGTTTATAGTCTGTACTTATTAATATATCTAGTTTTTTAGTCGGATTATTTTAAAAAAACCTTTTAGAAAACGCATACATTTTTTATTGACAACTAAAATATCTTTCACTTAATATGAAAGTGTAAAACGTTTTAGGTTTTTATAAAGTATAGTTTCGGAGAAAAGAGTGATAATGTCTTTGGCTTTATCCTATAAGGTTAAGCATAAATGAGAACGAGGGGGAGAAGGATGAAAAAGCAATTACTTGTATTATTGTCTATGATTCTCGCATTTTCAGTCATTTTAGCAGGGTGTACCGGTAAAGAGGCTTCAACAGAGGATGGAAATACTGGTGTTGGGAAAGGGACAGCGTTAGAACTTTGGACATTTAACGAATTGCATGGGCAGTACTATGAATTCATGGTTAAAGAATGGAATAATGCAAATCCTGATAAGCAAATTTCTTTAAAAGCGAATGTATACCCTTATGATGACATGCACAACAAATTATTAGTTGCTCTCCAATCTGGGAAAGGTGCTCCAGATATTGCTGATATTGAAGTCTCAAAATTTCCAAATTTCTTAAAAGGTCAGCCACAATTATTACCTTTAAATGATGTAGTAGAGCCTGAAGAAGGTAATATCGTTCAATCAAGATTAGACATCTATTCAAAAGAGGGTACTTATTATGGATTACCGTTCCATGTAGGAGCAGCAGTTATTTATTATAACAAAGAAATTTTAGACCAAGCAGGAGTAAATCCTGACGACATTAAAACGTGGGATGATTATGCAAAAGCAGGTAAGGTTGTTTTGGAAAAAACAGGGGTTCCGATGACGACATTAGAATCTAATGATCCTTGGTCATTATGGCCACAGGTAGCACAATTGGAAGGATCAGATGATTTACTTGATGGAAATGGTGAGTCAAACCTAGATGATCCTAGAATTTTAGATATCCTTAAATATCAACAAAATCTAGTGAAAGACGGTGTTGCAGTCGTCGCACCTGGGAATGGTCATCATGCTGAAGAATATTATGGCTTTATGAATAATGGTGGTGCGGCTTCAGTGTGGATGCCAATGTGGTATATGGGAAGATTTACAGATTATATGCCTGACTTAAAAGGGAAGATTGTGATTAAGCCAATGCCTGCTTGGGATGAAGGTGGCCCTCGTTCTGCTGGGATGGGTGGTACAGGTACAGGGGTTACAGCACAGTCTGAAAACCCAGATCTAGCAAAGGAATTTATCGCTTTTGCGAAGCTTTCAAAAGAAGGAAATATTCAATTATGGAAACAGCTTGGATTTGATCCACCACGTTCTGAGGTTTGGGATTTACCTGAATTAAAAGAGGAAAACAAATTCACTGAATACTTTGGCGACAATATTTTTGAAACGTTAATAGAAGTAAAAGATGAAATTGAAGGGGTGAACATTAAAGAAAATACACCAACTATTACTGATGTTGTTAATAACCAGGTTTTGTTCCGTGTTTTAGTAGACAATGAAGATCCTGACAAGGTACTTAAAGAAGCACACGATCAGGTAAAATAACCGATATCAAAAGGGAGCAGTAACTACATGAGGGTACATCCCTCCCTATATTGTAATGCTAGGTGAGGGAGTCTTCATGTAACCCTTTACAAGGAGGGATTTCAATGGCGAATAGTCAACTGAATATTCGCAATAGTCAGTCTGTAGAACTTGGCCGCCGAAGGAAGAAATTATCAAATCTTCTATATTCGCAAAAGATTGCACCATACTTCTTTGTTTTTCCGTTTCTACTTTCTTTTGCCATATTCTTTGCCTATCCGGTATATTCAACAGTTGTCATGAGCTTTCAGGAGGTATTACCTGGGCAAGTAACATTTATCGGTCTAAAAAACTATCAGGAACTATTGAATCCAATTTTCTTCAAGTCCTTGCAGAATAGTACCGTTTATACAGCCTTAACATTACTAGTTCTTATCCCGATTCCACTTATCTTAGCAGTGTTTTTAAATTCGAAAATAATGGTAGCAAAGAACTTTTTTAGATCTGTTACCTTTATTCCTGCGTTAACATCAGTAGTTGTTGCAGGGATCATCTTTCGGTTAATTTTTGGTGGTCAAGAGGGTGCTCTATTAAACTCATTTATTGGTGTTTTTGGAATTGAACCAAAGGCCTGGCTAAATAATTCAACTTTAAGTATGTTCGCCTTAGTCGTACTTGCGACCTGGAAATGGATGGGGATTAACTTACTTTATTTCTTAGCTGGCTTACAGAATATTCCTAAAGAACTATATGAAGCGGCAGATGTAGATGGTGCATCTACTTGGAAGAAGTTTACGAATGTAACAGTTCCTTTGTTAAAACCAATAACGATCTATGTGTTCACAATTAGTATTTACGGTGGATATTCGATGTTTGCCGAAAGCTATATGCTTTATGGAAGTAATAACTCCCCGAATAATATGGGATTAACGATCGTCGGTTATTTATACCGTAACGGGATCGAACAAAATAATTTAGGCTTTGGCTCTGCAGTTGGGATAACATTATTAGTCGTAACATTTGTGATTACGATGATTCAACTATCATTATCTGGGATGTTTAAAAAGGAGGGGTAATGGATGAAAACGAAGAAACTGAAAAAATGGAAGCTGTCAACGGTTATTCTTCTCTTTGTTTTTATTGTCATCTCATTATTTGCTCTATTTCCTTTAGTCGCTATCACTTTGGCATCCTTTAAACCGTCTAAAGAGATTATGAGATATGGTTTGAATCTAAAAATACAGCCTGAAGTACTATCATTTGATAACTATGCGTTTATCTTCTCTGGAGCTTCTGATTATTTTATCTGGTATAAAAATAGCATATTAATCACGATTGTCTCAACCATGCTTTGCCTACTTTTAACATGTATGGTTGGATATGGTCTAGCTGTTTATGACTTTAAATTCAAAAATTTAATTTTTGGTATGGTTCTTATCGTCATGATGATTCCGGTAGAAATTATTATGTTGCCACTCTATAAACTAACCATGAATTTAGGGTTAATGGATACATTGGTTGGTGCATTTCTACCATTTATAGTCGCGCCAATTCCGATATTTTTCTTCAGGCAATATGCTAGTGGGTTACCGAGAGATTTATTAGATGCAGCACGAGTAGATGGGTCAACAGAGCTAGGCATTTTTTTCCGAGTAATGATGCCATTGATGTTACCAGCATTTTCATCAATGGCCATTCTACAGGCTTTAGCAAGCTGGAATAACTTCCTATGGCCGTTAATTGTTTTAAGGTCAAGTGAGAAGCTTACATTACCAATTGGGTTATCTACCCTATTAACTCCATATGGAAATAACTACGATGTATTAATAGCTGGCTCTGTCTTGGCTATTATTCCAATCTTAATTGTGTTCATATTCTTCCAGCGCTACTTTATTGAAGGTATGACAGCTGGTGGTGTAAAGGGTTAATTGTTATAAAAAAAATTGAAAGAATGGGTGAAGAAATATGACATTAAAAGCGAAAATGGTTGTTGATAAGGATTTTAAAATTTCGGACGTAGATTCTAGAATTTATGGATCATTTATTGAGCATTTAGGTCGTGCTGTGTATGGTGGTGTATATGAGCCAGATCATCCACTTGCTGATGAAAATGGTTTCCGAACAGATGTAATTGAGTTAGTAAAAGAATTAGATGTTCCGATTATTCGTTATCCTGGCGGGAATATGGTATCAGGCTATAACTGGGAAGATGGAGTGGGACCTCGTGCAGAGCGTCCAAGACGATTAGAGCTTGCCTGGAGAACGATTGAAACAAATGAGATTGGAACAAATGAGTTTGTAGATTGGACGAAGAAGGTTAATTCGGAAGTCATGATGGCAGTCAACTTAGGAACTCGGGGAATTGATGCTGCTAGAAATTTAGTTGAATACTGTAATCACCCAGGAGGTACATATTATAGTGATTTACGTAAACAACATGGTTATAAAGATGCACACAACATTAAAACATGGTGTTTAGGAAATGAAATGGATGGTCCATGGCAAATTGGTCATAAAACAGCAGAAGAATATGGCCGTCTTGCAGTTGAAACGGCAAAGGCAATGAAATGGGTAGATCCAACAATTGAACTTGTTGCTTGTGGAAGCTCTAATACTTCGATGCCGACTTTCCCACAATGGGAAGCAACAACATTAGAACATACGTATGAGGCAGCCGACTATATCTCACTACACCAGTATTATGGAAACCGCAACAATGATACTGCTAGCTATTTAGCTTATTCAATGGATATGGATCATTTTATTAAAACAATTATTTCGACATGTGATTATATAAAAGCGAAAAAGCGCAGTAAGAAAACAATGTATTTAAGTTTTGATGAATGGAATGTATGGTTCCACTCAAATGACGCAGATAAAAAAATTGACCCATGGTTAATTGCTCCCCCACAATTAGAAGATGTATATAATTTCGAAGATGCCTTATTAGTAGGAAGCATGTTAATGACATTGTTAAAGCATTCAGATCGTGTGAAGATGGCATGTATGGCACAGCTTGTTAATGTTATTGCACCAATTATGACGAATAACAAAGGCGCTGCTTGGAAACAAACGATTTTCTATCCATATCAGCATGTTTCCAAGTATGGACGTGGTATTGCCTTACAACCGGTTATTTCTTCACCTAAATATGATTCAAAAGAGTTTACTGATGTACCATACTTAGATTCAATTGCTGTACACAATCCAGAAAAAGAGGAGCTAACGATCTTTGCGTTAAACCGCAGTCTTGAAGATAACTTAACACTAGAATGCGATGTTCGTAGCTTCTCAGACTATCAAATAATTGAACATATCGTTCTAGAAAATGAAGATTTAAAGGCTGTTAACACATTGGAACAACAGACTGTCGCACCTCATTGTCGTGGTAAAGCAGCACTTGAGGGTGGTAGTGTAATCGCTCCATTATCTAAACATTCTTGGAATGTGATTCGTTTAGGGTTAAAGAATGCTTAAATAAAAATATAACAAACGGGATTGTCTTATTTTGAGATAGTCCCGTTTATTATTTCTCATAGGATATGTTTAAGTTCATTGAAAGTGTGGAAGTGTTCAAGTAATAAGCATTCATAGTTGTATTATTTCCACAATGAACCATCGGAATTTTTGTGTTTCCGCTACATTGTCGCAACAGTCAGCGCAATCGTACAATAGGGGTATGAAACTCTTATTCAACCTTTAATGGAGGTGTTTAACGTGTCAGTCATTTCAAGAGATTTCTTTTTACTTCTATCAAACAACAAAGCCTTAAATCGTGCAGCCCAAAATTGGGGTGGCAATATTGCTTCTGGAAAGATTGTCGGAGGGATAGACTTTCCAAGCTCCATTAAATTTATTAAAGAGTTAAATGAGGAAGGATTTTCTGTAACTGTTGATCATTTAGGTGAATTCGTTACTAGTAAAGAGGTCGCAAGGGAGCGTACAGAAGAATGCATTCGAACGATTGAAACGATTGTCGCTCAGCGCCTAGATGCTCATGTTTCCTTAAAATTAACCTCATTAGGTTTAGATATCTCAAAAGATCTTGTTTTTGAAAATATGATCAAAATTATGAATACGGCTGAAAAATATAAAATCATGGTCACTATTGACATGGAAGATGAAAAACGATGTGAAGATACACTTTCGATTTTTAAAGCGTTAAAAGCAGATTATACCTATATCAGTACTGTTATTCAAGCATATTTATACCGTTCTGAAAAAGATGTTCAACATTTAAACGCGTATGAACCATTTCTACGACTTGTAAAAGGGGCATACAAAGAATCACCTAAGGTTGCTTTTCCAAAAAAAATAGATGTGGATGAAAACTACAAAAAAATAATAAAAACTCGTTTGCTAAATGGCTATTACACGGGTATTGCTACTCATGATGATGCCATTATTGAATATACTAAGAGATTAGTAGAGGAAAATCAAATTCCTAGAAGCCAGTTTGAGTTTCAAATGCTGTATGGAATGCGTTCCCAGACTCAAAAGGAATTAGTGAAGCAAGGATATAAAATGCGTGTGTATGTTCCATATGGAAATGACTGGTATGGGTATTTTATGAGACGTCTTGCAGAGCGACCAGCAAATCTTGCTTTTGTTCTTAAGGGTATGACAAAAAAGTAAAAAGGAGTCGATAAATCATGACAACAGTTTACAAGCACGAACCATTTACTGATTTTTCAATTGAGGAAAACCGTAAAGCATTTGAAAAGGCGTTATCAAATGCAAAAAATATTATGGGTAAAGAATATCCACTAGTGATTAACGGTGAAAGAATCACAACGAAAAATCAAATTGTCTCCTACAACCCAGCAAACAAAGAAGAAATTGTTGGAAAGGTATCGAAAGCAACTCAAGAGCATGCAAAAATGGCCATTCAAGCAGCGGATGTGGCGTTCCAAAATTGGAGGTATTGGAATCCTGAAGAGAGAGCGAATATTTTATTTAGAGCTGCAGCCATCATCCGTCGAAAAAAACATGATTTTTCGGCATTATTAGTAAAAGAAGCTGGAAAGCCATGGAATGAGGCGGATGCAGATACAGCGGAGGCGATTGATTTCTTAGAATATTACGCACGCCAAATGATTGAACTTGCAAAAGGAAAACCAGTAAACAGTCGTGAAGGTGAAATCAACAAATACATTTACACACCAACTGGCGTAACGGTTGTTATCCCACCTTGGAACTTTTTATTTGCGATAATGGCTGGTACAACAGTTGCACCGATCGTTACTGGCAATACCGTTGTGTTAAAACCTGCAAGTGCAACACCAGTAATTGCGGCTCTATTTGTTGAGGTACTTGAAGAGGCGGGCTTACCAAAAGGGGTTGTAAACTATGTACCTGGTAGCGGGTCTGAAGTTGGAGATTATTTAGTGGACCATCCGAAAACAAGTATTATTACGTTTACAGGTTCTCGTGAAGTAGGAACTCGTATTTTTGAACGTGCGGCTAAAGTTCAGCAGGGTCAGCAGCATTTAAAACGTGTCATTGCCGAAATGGGCGGGAAGGATACAGTTGTCGTCGATAAAGACTGTGATATTGAATTGGCAGCTCAATCGATATTTACTTCAGCATTTGGCTTTGCTGGTCAAAAATGTTCAGCAGGGTCAAGGGCAGTTGTACATGAAGATGTGTATGATCAAGTTCTCAAACGCGTTGTTGAAATCACAGAGCAAAAAATAACGGGTGACCCAGAAGAGTATGAGACATATATGGGACCTGTCATTGATCAAGGTTCTTATGACAAAATCATGGATTATATCCGCATAGGGAAAGAAGAGGGTCGGCTAATGAGCGGAGGACATGGTGACGATTCGAAGGGCTATTTCATTGAACCTACCATTTTTGCTGATCTAGATCCGTATGCAAGAATCATGCAAGAAGAAATCTTCGGACCTGTCTTGGCATTCGCAAAAGCAAAGAATTTTGACGAAATGCTTGAAATTGCAAATAACACAGAATACGGGTTAACAGGTGCGGTTATTACAAGAAACAGGCAGTATATTGAACGAGCAAAACAAGAATTCCATGTCGGGAATCTTTATTTCAACCGTAATTGTACAGGAGCCATCGTGGGCTATCATCCATTTGGAGGCTTCAAAATGTCCGGAACAGACTCCAAAGCCGGTGGTCCAGATTATTTAGCTCTTCATATGCAGGCGAAAACAATTAGTGAGATGTTGTAATAATGTAGGAGTAGGCAGTGAGCCTGCTCCTATTTGGTTGGATATGTATAAGAACGCAAGAATATTAGTCTGTGTTGCAAAAAAAGCTTGAACCATACAAATTAAATTACATTTATGCAATAAAAATTAGTAA
The DNA here is from genome assembly GCA_031180405.1 of Bacillus sp. (in: firmicutes). GTDB lineage: Bacteria > Bacillota > Bacilli > Bacillales > Bacillaceae > Metabacillus. The sequence goes on from JAPSLU010000034.1 coordinate 16,316, forward strand.
ATATAAAAAATCCAGTGTGACCTTGCAAAAATGTTTCCTATGCGAATGAAATAATTACAATTTTTTGAAACTTCCGCCCTCCATTAATCGTATTAATTAACATGGGTAACTAGTTACGATAAAGTCATAACCACGTGGATGTAAAAAGGGCTTTAATTTACTAGTATTGGAGGATATCAATATATGTCAGGTGTTATTGGATTTATTGCCATCTTAATTCCTTTATTAATTGTGGCTGCACTTAGTGGTATTGGTTATTTCTTTTGGGTGAAAATTCGTTACCGAACAGCAAGGTCAAACCAAGCATTAATCATTACAGGTCCAAAATTAGGTGACCCTGAAAAAGAAACAAATATTTTTACAGACCAAGAAGGACGTTCGATGAAAATAATTAGAGGTGGGGGATACAGACTTAGACGTTTCCAAACCGCAACCCCTGTTAATTTAACGTCATTTCAATTAAAGCTTTCTACACCAAGAGTTTATACAAATGGTGGAGTACCGATTGTTGCGGATGCAGTTGCTATGGTGAAAGTAGCCGACACATTAAATGGAATTGCCAACTATGCGGAGCAGTTTTTAGGTAAGGAACAAGAAGAGATTGAAGCAGAAATTATTGAAGTACTTGGAAGTAACCTTCGTGCCATTTTATCAAAGATGACAGTTGAAGATATTAATAGTGACCGAGAAAAATTTAATCATGATGTCTCCGAGGTTGCCCAAAAGCAATTAGATTTAATGGGCTTTAAAATCACATCTCTTGGTTTAACAGATTTACGTGATGCTGATGAGGAAAATGGATATTTAAAAAACCTTGGAAGACCGCGTATTGCGGAAGTTCGTAAGCTAGCAGAAATTGCAGAGGCAAACAGTGAACGCGAAACTCGTATTCATAAAGCACAAACAGACCAAGAGGCAAAAGAGGAAGAATATAAGCGTCAAATTGCAATCGCAGAATCTAAGAAGGAAAAGGATATAAAGGATGCTGCGTTCAAAGAGGAAACAGAGCGTGCCCGTGCTAAGTCAGAACAGTCGTATGAATTAGAAAAAGCGAAGCTTGCAAAAGAAGTAAAAGAAGAGGAATTAACGCTGAAGTTCTTAGAGAGAGAACGTGCTGTTAAACTGGAAGAGGAAGAAAGTAAGGTTCGTAGAACCAAAGCCGATGCTGAATACTATGAAACTACGCGTAAAGCGGAGGCTGAGGCTCGAAAAGCAGAGATTGATGGGGAAGCAAAAGCAAGAATTCGTAGAGAAGAAGGTTCTGCAGAAGCAGATGTTATTCGCGAGCGTGGTAAAGCTGAAGCCGAAGCTCGTAAACTATTGGCAGAGGCGATGGAGAAACACGGTGATGTAATTATTACCGAGAAATTAATTGAAATGCTGCCGGTTTTTGCAGAAAAAATTGCTCAACCACTTACAAATATAGATTCAGTAAAAATTATCGATTCTGGCAATGGCCAAGGTGTGTCTTCGTTCGGAAAAAGCATTACAAAAACAATGGTTGATATCCAGGAGCCGTTAAAAGAAATGACAGGTATTGATATGGGCGACCTGTTAAAGTCTTATGTAACCCGCTCTAACCGAACAGACAATCATATTACATTTCAAGAGGTAAAACGGGAAAATGATTCGGATACAATCACTGCTTAAAGTTAAATTTGACAAATAAAATGAGAAGGCGGACATCATATTGTCCGCTTTTTCATTGCCTAGCTCCTCGACTAAACTAAACAAAAACCGTCTTCTATTCAATTGCTTCATCATTTTGCCCAGAAGCTAATTAAGGTGCTTGCACTTTTGTTCTTTGGTATTTTAATTCCTATGAAAGATTTCCTACGTAGCAACTATACAAGTTAAAGCATGCGAAGTATCATAAGATTAAAGAAATAAGGGGTAGGAGTTTTCTTTATGAATGAGCTATTAGAACGTGTGTTATCATTATCTGACTTGAATGAAATTGTAGACGTAATCAGTAACGGGCTAAAAAAGCCTGTGATTGTGGAAAGTGATCATTTCTTTTTATTGGCTTACAATTCTTATTATGTGAATCATTTTGACTATGCAAACCAACAAACGATTTTCTCGAAAAAGTGTCCTTTACCTATATTTGAAAGATTTGTTGAAACTGGGATTATTGATCAGTTAAAAACAAATGACAAGCCGTTTAGAATTAGGAAAATGAAAGAAATCGGCCTGAATCAGCGTGTGGTTGTCAGTGCAAAGTATAAGGAAACCATTATGGGCTATGTTTGGGTGCAGGAAATTAATGACCCATTAACAGAAGAGGAAATTGATTTTCTATATGATGTTTCCTTCTATGTTGGAAAGGTCATTTATAAGAAAAATAAGCTGAAGCAACAAAAAGCTGAGGAAGTCGAACATTTTTTTAGAAAAGTAATTAATAACGGATTTACAAATGAAAAGGAATTGAAGTGGGAAGCAACTGATCTTGAAATCGTTCTACCTTCCATCTTTAGTGTCATGGTGGTTAATGCCATTCATGCAGATGAAGAGCTTGTTGAGGAACTAAAGGAAACAATTCGTTCCTACCTAAATTTAAAGGACAATACAAGTCATGTGTTGGTGAATCGAACGAATATAGTCATTATCGTTGGCAGCTACTCTTTCAGGTATTCACCAGTAACAGCTTCCCAGCAAATAGTAGAAAATTTATTAACAAACTTTGATGCAAAACGTTATTCTAATATCTATATAGGAATCGGTAATGAATATCTACCAATTTTATTCATGCACACAAGCTATAAAGAAGCTCTTGAAGTCGTAAAGATAGCGGAACAGTTAGAGACACAAGAAAATCTTCCCTATGAATATAGCAAAATTGGGGTACTTAGGTATTTGGATGTTATTCAAGACAAAAATAAAAAAACGAACTATGCAAATAAAAACTTACAGATTCTTCAAGCGAAGGATAAAGAAAGCCAAACAGAGCTCGTCAAAACGCTGGAGTATTATTTGGTGAATAACTGTAAGCTTAAGCCTACAGCAGAGCAAATGTTTATCCATCCAAATACACTTAATTACAGAATGAAGCAAATTACGGAACTAACAACGATTGATTTTTCTGATTTCAATCAAAAGTGTCAGCTTTATCTTGATTTAATGGTTAATAAGAGAGATAGGAAGTTATAAAGTTAATTTTAATTGGATCGTCCAAGCGATAATGATATGATGAAATGGAAAAAAATTGATTATATACTAGTTTAAGAGAAATAAATTCTTGATTGAAATGGGGAATAAACATGAGGAAAAAATATACTTATACACCTCCAAAGAATGGATATCCTGAATGGAATAATAATCCTGAAATTTTTCAATTGAATCGCTTGGAGGCACATGCTACACTCATGCCTTTTCCTTCAATTGCTGAAGCAAGGAAAGGGAATCGTGAGCAGTCTTCATATTATCAATCATTAAATGGAGAATGGAAATTTGCGTTTGCAGAAAATCCAGCGAAGCGAATTCGGAACTTTTTTGAAAGCGGTTACGAATATAATGGTTGGGATGAGATAGAAGTGCCTTCACACTGGCAGCTTCAGGGCTATGATTATCCACAATATACAAATGTAAGATATCCATGGGAAGGAAAGGAAGATATTCAACCACCTTTTGCTCCAACAGTATATAACCCTGTAGGCCAGTATATTCGACCATTTACTATTCCAGCAGATTGGCGAGAGAATCCGGTGTACATAAGCTTTCAAGGAGTTGAATCTGCTTTTTACGTATGGGTAAATGGTGATTTTGTTGGGTATAGTGAGGATACCTTTACACCAGCAGAATTTGATATAACTTCTTATCTTGTTGATGGAGAGAATACTCTTGCGGTAGAGGTCTATCGTTGGAGTGATGCGAGCTGGCTAGAGGATCAAGATTTCTGGAGAATGAGTGGGATTTTCCGTGACGTGTATCTCTACTCAACTCCTTCTCTCCATATTCAAGACTTTTTTGCGATGCCACTGCTTGATGACAATTATGAGCATGCAGTCCTAAAGATTAATGCGAATATAACGAACTATTTTAAAGAGAAAATAGAACCAATCGTGTTTGAAGCCTTATTATATGATCACCTAGGAAATGAGCTCTTATCTGAAACAAGCAAAGTGCAGCTTAGTGAGACGGAATCCATTATACTTGAAACAAAAGTATTTGTTGAAAATCCACTAAAATGGAGTGCGGAAAAACCATATCTCTATACTCTTGTATTATGCTTAAAAGATGTAAAAGGAAATATCATTGAAGCAGAAAGCAGTAAAGTTGGATTTAGAACGTTTGAAATTAAAGATGGTTTAATGAAAATAAATGGTGAGCGCATCGTGTTTAAAGGAGTTAATCGCCATGAATTTTCTGCTGAAAAAGGAAGAGCAATTGATGTTGAAGATATGATCCATGATATCAAATTAATGAAACAGCATAATATAAATGCTGTTCGAACTTCACATTACCCAAACCATCCGATTTGGTATGAGCTTTGTGATAAATATGGACTTTATGTGATAGATGAGACGAATCTTGAAACACATGGATCATGGAAATATGGTCAAATTGGCGAAAAGGAAACGGTTCCGGGTAGTAAGCCTGAATGGACAGCAAATGTTCTTGATCGCTGCAACTCGATGTTTCAGCGAGATAAAAACCATCCATCGATTGTTATTTGGTCACTAGGCAATGAATCATTTGGGGGAGAAAATTTCCTGAAAATGCATGACTTTTTTAAAGAGAATGATCCAACTCGAATTATTCATTATGAAGGGATCTATCACTTTAGAGAATCTGAGGCAGCTTCTGATATTGAAAGTACAATGTACATTACTCCAGATGGAATCGAAGAGTATGCAAGGTTTGCCGCGATTTCTGAAAAAGAATATAAACCATATTTACTTTGTGAATACAGTCATGCAATGGGAAATTCTTGTGGGAATTTATATAAATATACCGACTTATTTGATCGATATCCGATCTTACAAGGTGGATTTATCTGGGATTGGAAGGACCAAGCCCTCCTGACAAAAACATCAGACGGAATTGAATATCTTGCATATGGTGGTGATTTTGGAGATACACCGAATGATGGGAATTTCTCAGGAAACGGGTTAATTTTTGCGGACGGAACGGTAACACCGAAGATTTTTGAAGTGAAAAAATGCTATCAATATGTTAGGATTCAAGCCGTTCATTTAGAAGAGGGTACTGTAAACATCCAAAACAATTATTTATTTACAAACTTAAACGAATTTGTGATGAAATGGGAAGTATTAAAAAATGGGGAGCATTTTGCTTCAAATGTTCAAGGGATAAATGTAGAACCTAATTCTTCCAAAACTATAAACATAGATTATTCGATACCAGAAGAGATTGAACCTACAGATGAGTTTATTTTAACCATCAGTTTACTCTTAAAAGAGGACACACTTTGGGAGCAAAAAGGTTATGAATTGGCTTTTGAACAATTTATTCTTCCAGTAGAAGCTGTTTTAGTAAATGAGGTAAAAACGAATGACGAAATAGAGCTTCAAGTAAGTAGAAGTAACTCAAAATTGATTATTAGTGGATATAATTTTAAAGCCGTATTTAACGAGCAAACTGGAGATTTGGCCTCTTACCAATATGAAGATATTCCTATCCTAAGATCGCCACTTGTTCCAAACTTTTGGAGAGCTATGACAGATAATGATCGTGGCAATAAACTCCAAGAGCGAAGTTCCACTTGGAAAGAGGCTGGGGAAAATAGAGGCTTACAGAGGTTTACTTATGAAATTCGAACTGAATCAATAGTCGTTGCAGTTGGCTATTCCTTTCCGAATGCTACAAGCTGTCAGATCCAATATAGTATTTTCGAAGATGGAAAAATTGATGTAACAATGCAACTTGTTCCGGGGGAAGGACTTGCTGAAATTCCTGAAATCGGTATGATGTTCACAATGGATTCATCATTTGATCAATTTTCTTGGTATGGAAAAGGGCCGCATGAATCCTATTGGGACCGTCAAAAAGGATCAAAGCTAGGGGTATATGAGGGCTATGTGAGGGGGCAGTATGTCCCATACCTAAAGCCACAGGAATGTGGAAACAAAATGGGTGTTAGGTGGGCAACTTTGTTGAATTCTGAAGGGTTAGGTTTAAAACTATATAGCAGCATTCCATTTGAAATAAATGCATTACCATTTACACCATTTGAGCTTGAGGAACATGATCATACGTATAAGCTACCAGAGAGCGATAAAGTAGTGGTGCGTGTAAATCATAAACAAATGGGTGTTGGTGGAGATGATAGCTGGGGGAAGAAAACACATCCGGAATATACTCTTTATACAAACCGTTCCTATACTTACTCTTATTCATTGGTAGGTTTTAAAGGATAATAGAATGGCTCATATTGGTCTAGTCACCCACTAGATCCTTATGAGTCTTTTTTTGTCGTAAGATAGTTTGAAAGATAAAGTAACAGGAAACTGAAAAATGATTTTACAGTATGTGACAATGGAGTTAGAAATTTTTTGGATTATTCATAAAGGAGGGTTTCAAATGCAAAGGCAAAAGCTACAAATAAACAGAGAAAGATTAAAAAACGAGCTTGAGAAGTTTGCCAGTTATGGTCAAACCAAAAACAATGGGGTCACAAGACTATCGTTATCTTCTGAAGATATTTCAGTAAGACACTACTTCTGTGCATGCTGCAAAGAATTAGGGATGGATATCAAAGTAGATGATATGGGAACAATATACGCCACACTACTTGCAGGTGGGACCGACAAACCGCCTATTGTAATTGGATCACATTTAGATACAGTGAAAAATGGAGGACGATTTGACGGAGTTTTAGGTGTTGTGGCTGGCCTTGAACTTGTCAGAACACTCGTGGAACATAATATTTTAACTGCAATACCAATTACTATTGTAAACTTCACAAATGAAGAAGGAGCAAGATTCGAACCATCCATGATGGCATCAGGTGTTTTATCAGGAAGATTTGATAAGACAGCGATGATGAAGAGTACTGATCGAGATGGAATAAGCTTTGCAGAGGCTTTACATAAAAGTGGCTTTGAAGGTGAGGTTCACAATCGATTAAGAGAAGCAACTGCCTTTTTTGAATTGCATATTGAACAGGGACCTGTTTTAGCAAGTGAAGACTTATCTATCGGAGTAGTAGATTGTGTACTAGGAATGGTTTGTTATGAAATTGAGGTAACGGGTCAATCAAATCATGCTGGGACAACCCCGATGGAATTGAGGAAAGATGCCCTTTTTGCTACAAATCAGCTTATCTCGGTAATTCGTGAGAAGGTTGGAGTACTTGATAAGGGACTAGTTTTTACAATGGGAAGAATGAATGTTTCACCAAATATTCATACAGTTATTCCAAACAAAGTGGTGTTTTCCTTTGAAGCAAGACATAAGGATCCGGCTATTCTTCAACTAGTAGAAGAGATTATTCAATCACTACCTGTCAATACAACAGAAGGTTGTGAGGTGAAAATACGTAAACTATGGGATCGCGATACAGTCTGGTTCGACCAAGAGGTGTGTAAACTTTTAGAGCAATCAACAAAGACATTGGGTTACTCCTACAAAACAATGGTAAGTGGTGCTGGGCATGACGCTCAATTTTTAGCAAGCTTTGTTCCAACAGCTATGATTTTTGTACCAAGTGAAAATGGAAAAAGTCATTGCGAGGAGGAATTTACCAGTTGGGATGATTGTGTAAAAGGTGTGAATGTTTTATTAGAGGCTGTATTGGAGCTGAACTCGAAGTGATGTAAAACCAATTGACCATTACCCTGAGTCAATTGGTTTTACTCATTTTCTTAAGCTCCGTCGGGATAGGTTTCTTTCAAGAATTTAATCGATTGGATGATAAGCGTCTTTAGAACCTCAACATCAATATCTGCTATTTTATTAATATAAACACATGCTTTACCTGATGTATGTTTTCCAAAACTCTTTAACAATTCCTCCCGCTCACTTTCACCTGGTGCGAAGTATAAGCTAATTTTTGCTTTTCGAGGTGAAAAGCCTACGAGTGGGGCATCACCTTCATGACCAGTATTATACTTATAATGATATTTTCCAAACCCGATGATACTTGATCCCCACATCTTGGCTTGAAAACCAGAAGTTTCAGTGAAAATATCTAATAATTTGTAAGCATCCTCACGCTTTTTTGGATTATCTACGGCTTCAATAAACTCTATGACGCTTTTGTCATTTTCCTTTGTTTTTAGCTCGTACAAAATCTTTCCTCCTACTCAACGAGTCCAAGTGATTTTAATCCGTTATAGATGCCTGAGTTTGTCACTTTTGTTGTTTTGTGCTTTGCATATTGAAAAAGATCAGGGTGTCCATTCCCCATCGCAAATCCTTCTCCGACAACGCTGAGCATTTCCTTGTCATTCATTCCATCACCAAATGCAATTGAGGCTTCTCTTGGAATATGTAAAAGCTCTAGAATATGCTGAACGGCTATACCTTTATTTACATTGTCCCGAATCACATCATAGCAATGACGAAGTCCATCAACATTTACTTGTGATAAATGAATCGATGGATCTGCTTTTTCATATAAAGCAGGTTCATTTTCGCTCAAGTTAATAAGGGTAATTCCAAGGATTTTATGAATGACATTTAGAGAGTATGAGTTATTTTTTTGCAGGTGAAAAGCTGATAGAAACTCTTTTACAACAGGGCTTTCCAAGTCGGAAAAGATATTTTCTTCATGTGTGTACAAAACAAGCTCGTGGCCTTTGCTCTTCGCTATGTCGACATAGGTTTCAACAGTTGAGCTTTTCATTGGAGATCTGAATATATCTCGATTATTATGGATGGCGTAAGCTCCGTTATAACCGATAAAGGAAGTGATTCCTAATTCCTCTGCAATATGTGAAATTTCATGTAGTGGTCGACCTGTAGCCAGAAACACTTCAAGCCCCTTTTTCTTTACGTCAGAAACTGCCTTTTTTGTTGAAGCTTCAATCGTGTCATCAGGCTTTAAGATGGTCCCGTCAATATCCAAAAATAAAATTTTATAATCTATCATCGTCATCTCCACATTTCTTTTTTTATGTATTTCTCTATCTTCCTTCATTCTATCACAGAAAAATCTGACATTACATTTTATTGGGAATGATCAACAAAAAAATTTTTATTAAAAAATTTCTTTTTTTATGTTTAATTTGTTTCTATGGGGTAATAATAATTATCGAAATTATCATCAAACTTGTTTGATTGATTTAGGAGGAAATTTGGAATGGCACAAGGTAAAGTAAAATGGTTTAATTCAGAAAAAGGTTTTGGATTTATTGAAGTTGAAGGTGGAGATGACGTATTTGTTCACTTCTCCTCTATTCAAGGAGAAGGTTATAAAAGCTTAGATGAAGGTCAGGAAGTTACGTTTGACATTGAGCAAGGTAACAGAGGACCACAAGCTGCTAACGTTCAAAAAATATAAAACCAGATAAACCATAAAACAGACCCAATGAGTTGGGTCTGTTTTGTTTTTGGTTGGTAAGAATGGTTTTTTGTGAAAGGATCGAACGATTCTTCTTTTTAAGTCTAAAGCAGTACCTATACTCAATCAGATGGTTGATTCATATTCTTCTCCTTTGTTTTATGATAAACGTAGTAACAAGAGTAAGGAAGGGGAGAAGGAAAGTGAGAAACTCAACATTATATGAAACACATATTTATACGAAGGATTTTAAAAAAGCGGTCTCATTTTATCAAGGGTTAAATTTGGTACTGGCAAATATAATTGATGAGAGAAAAGTGGCGTTTTTTTGGCTGGGAGATCCGTCTAAAAGGGAACATATGCTAGGGGTTTGGGAAGTACAAGATCATTTTAAGCAATCACACTTCGCGTTAAGGGTATCCTATGCTGAGCTATTACAAGTACCAGAGTTTTTAGCTAATAAAGGAATTAATCTTTCCCCATTTTTTGGTTTAGATACTTCGGAACCAATTGTCCATCCTTGGATGCCTGCGGCTAGCTATTATTTTACAGACCCTGATGGTAACTCTTTGGAATATATAGCAATATTAGATGACCATCCAAGTCAAGATTTACCAGCTATGCATTTAAGTAATTGGATGAATAGTAAGAAGGATGAAAAAAGAGGATAATCAACAGAAAGAACCTTGCTTGCCTTGCAAGGACTTTCTTATTGTGTATCCTCTTTAGTCTCAATGATTTATTTAATATACGATTTTAAAACATACCCGTAAGAGTTACCATACTTTATTTTATGGTAATAACGGCTAGTAGAAATGATTGTAACCGCCTGGTATTTCTTAAAGGTGCCAATAACTCTTGCTTTAGTGGAAGCAGTCGAACGGACGTTAAGTTTTGTGGCTGTGACTTTGCCTGTTTTTGTGTTTGAAACAGATTTAGGCTTTTTAACTGTAAAGGTTGGCAATGTTGAAGAACGATTATTACTGCTATCGACTGCTACAATCCCAACATAATAAGTTCCGTTTGCTAAGGAAGAGATATCGTATTCCTTTTTAAAGGTGCCAGCTTTTATCGACGAATTTTTTAGAACATAATCGAGTATTTTACCTTGCTTATTTTTAGTATAGACTGTAACTTTACCCGATTCATTTGTGTGAAATGAAATGGTTGTTTGCTTTTTTGTCTGATTAGTTGTAACTTTTACTCGACTAATCGTAGGAGCTTTTCTGTCGTCGGCAGCTGGCTTTTTTGTAGGTATAGGTGTTTCAACTGTTGAACTTTCTGGTGCTGTAACAACAGGCTGCTCGGTACTAACAGGTATATCTTCTTTCACAACAGGTGCTATAGCAGGTTGTGTTGATTGAACGGGTTGATCCACAGGAGCAGGAGCTTGTTCTCTTTCACTATAGTCTTTTGCAAGGCTTGTTCCTTCGTAATAGAAGGCCAAAATCTCACGATAATTATGTCCAGCATCAGCACGGTTTTTCGCGCCCCAT
>JAPSLU010000356.1 GCA_031180405.1 Bacillus sp. (in: firmicutes)
GAAGGATCCAGGTTTATAGGAGAGTTTGCGTTGGGATTCCATCCTTATATTGAAGAGCCAATAGGTGATATTTTATTTGATGAGAAAATATGTGGAAGTCTGCATTTTACTCCAGGAGAAGCCTATAAAGAAGCTGATAATGGGAATAAATCAGCCATCCACTGGGATATGGTTCTCATCCAGAGACCTGAATACGGTGGAGGAGAAATCTATTTTGATGATGTTCTTATACGGAAAAATGGCAAATTTACATTAAAAGAATTAAAAGGCCTAAATCAGGAAAATCTTACAGCCTAATTTTAAAAGATAAGGCAAACGTCCAGCCAAATTAGAAAATTAAGCGTAAAGTATTAGGGAAGGCATTACCTCCTCAAATGTTAGCGCCGGATTGAAGTGCGGACCAAAGCTCCGCACTCTTTTTTGACTAAAAATATAACGGGGGATTTTGGTGAATATATTATCGACAGTTAAGCTATCTGATTACTTAAAAGAGGAATTAAATCGTTCTTTTCCTAGTGTCACATTTTTTCATGATTATAAAATAGATGCTGCACTTGATCTACTTCCTGTGGTAGATGTAATCTTGACCTATGGAGAGGATTTAACAGAGGAACATATAAATTTAGCGGTGAACGTAAGATGGATTATGGTTGCTTCTGCTGGTATTGATAAACTACCGTTCTCAATACTTGAGAAGCGTAATATCCTGGTCACAAATTCAAAAGGTGTCCATGCGATTCCGATGGCTGAATATTGTCTATCAATGATGTTACAAGTATCGCGTCAAGCTGAAGTAATGCTTGAGAATCAAAAGTTACATAAGTGGGATCGACAGGTGAGAATGGAAGAATTATATGACAAGACTGTCCTTATTATAGGAACTGGGGCAATTGGTACAGCAACTGCAAAGTTATCAAAAGCATTCGGGATGAAAGTGCTGGGAGTAAATAGCAGCGGAGTAGCTGTTGAACATTTTGATAAAACGTATAAAATGAGTGATGTATCAATTCCTCTTGATGATGCTGATTTTGTTATTTCTGTCCTACCTAGTACGGAAGAAACAAGAGGACTTCTTAATAAAGAGTTTTTTAACAAGGTGAAAAAGAGTGCCGTTTTTATTAATATTGGTAGAGGTGACGTCGTTGTTGAATCAGATCTTATCGATGTTTTGAAAGAAAACAAATCAATGCATGCTGTTTTAGATGTATTCGAAACAGAACCACTGCCAGCTGATCACAAGCTTTGGGATATGGACAATGTCATCATTACCCCGCATCTATCTGGGATTACAAAAAATTATTTACCTAGAGCAATGAAAATTTTCAACAACAATCTAGAATATTATATCAATGGTGAACAAGGAAAGATGGAAAACATCATCCTATTGAGAAAACGATACTAAGGAATGAATGAAAGTTTATCGTAAATAATACATTGTATAAAGAACGTTTGACAAAAGTCTTAATAACGATGTACACTATTTATAAACATTATAATGTAAGAATTTTTATAGAAGTGAGGTGCATGACGGATGTCTGAACATCAATTAAAGGATGCATTAGATGCCCTTAAACAAACTGGAGTGCGGATTACACCTCAACGTCATGCTATACTTGAATTCTTGGTCGATTCCATGACACACCCTACAGCCGATGATATATATAAAGCGTTAGAAGGAAAATTCCCTAATATGAGTGTTGCTACTGTTTATAACAACCTAAGGGTATTTCGTGAAGTTGGACTTGTTAAGGAATTAACGTATGGCGATGCATCAAGTCGTTTCGATTTTGTAACGTCTGATCACTATCACGTCATTTGTGAGAGTTGTGGAAAGATTGTTGATTTCTCATATCCAGGACTTGATGAAGTTGAGGCATTAGCTGCACATGTAACAGGTTTTAAAGTCAGTCACCACCGTATGGAGATCTATGGTGTGTGCAATAGTTGTGAAAAGAAAGAAACTCACTAAAACAAGCTAGCAACTTTAGCTTGTTTTTTATTGTGGATTCCTCGAGATTCCGCAAATTTACACAAAAAAAGAACGGCAATGTAAAGCCGTTCTTTTCTGTGTGTTATTTCAACTTTTTTCGATTATAACTTTCATCAAACTCTTTACCTTCAAGGTCCTTATCCAATGTCAGAGGTTCCTTGCAATACATACACATATCAACTCGGCCTAAGATTTTCGTGTGTTTTCCACAAGATGGGCATGTTACTTGCACAGCTTTTGTTGAGAGCATACCAATCCAAAAATAAACAACTGTACTGGCTATGATCGAAAGCATACCTAACATCATGAATATGGTCATTACCCACATGTTAGTGCGGAAGAAAACACCAATGTACATGACGATAAAGCCTATAAATATTAAGCTTAAAGCAAAGGTTCTTATTTTATTTATTTTACTTGTATATTTACGAGCCACAGTTTAACCTCCTTTTCTTTGGGTGAATAGAGTATATATGTTTGTACATCATTTTTGCCTAGTATCAGTGCCTCCTATTTTAATACAGAGGAATTAGGGGCTTATGCTTTATTAATAGTATCAGAAAGTATACGTTTTTTGTACTAATTTTGGTATGTACTTGTATAGGTCAATTTGTGAAATTAAAAAGTTGCTTGCATTATTTTAGTGTATTGTCCTAATCTATTCTTTCTATTACACTATCCGCGGTAGGAATATAAACTCAAACTAATATGAAGAGGGTTTTTGAGTCTCTTTGTAGAAACAAATAATATAGCCCATATAATGGAGGAAGATGTTGATGGAAAATATTCTCCGTCCAATTTATCAAGAACGAGCAAGTCATCCAAATACATTAGCAATTATTATGATAGAAAAAAGAAACCAGACATCTCCCTTAACAGATAATCTCGACGTAGCTCTGTTAGTCATTGTTAATGAAGCAGATCAACCTTTGTATGTAAAACATTATGAGTATGAAGAAAAGAAGGCTTCTTTAACGGTTATGACAAAAGATGATGTAAACAGCGCCATACTTTTAGGGACGAATAGAAGGATGGTTGATTGGGTTTTAAATGGTAAGGTGCTTTTTGACCGAAATGAATATATAGTTGAATTAGTTGAACGCCTTCGAACATTTCCGTTCGCAGAGCGGAAATTGAAAATAGGGATCGAATTTGCTAAGCTCATTCGTCGCTATTTAGAAGGAAAAGTATTTTTTGAATCTAAACAATTACTAGATACGTTTAACCATATAGTCCATGCACTACACCACTTAGCAAGATTAGAAGTGATCGATAGAGGATATTATCCTGAAGTAACTGTTTGGAACCAAGTGAGACAAATTGAACCACAAATTTATAAATTGTATAAAGAATTAATTGAAGGAGAAGAATCTCTAGAAAAAAGATTAGAACTGCTTTTTTTAGCAAGTGATTTTCTGATTCATTCAAAAACGGAAGTAGGAGCAGGGCATATCTTATCTATTATGTCTGAGAAAGACTCGTGGTATTTTGATGAATTGTATCACCACTCAGAGCTAAAACATTATTCTGTAGACTTAAGTGTATTATTAGAGTTTTTGGTTGAGAAAAACTATGTTTCGATTGAAAGACAACAAACAAAGGGTAAAGGCGTGTATCACCGAGTTTATTTTGTTAACAAAAAGTGTTGACTTAGATTTTAATAGGTGATATATTATTAAACGTCGCTGTTACTTAACGGTATTCAGCGGCGATGCTTTAACTGAACTCGATCGAAAAAAGTTTTTAAAAAACAGTTGACGAGTTGAGTTGGAAATGTTATATTAAGAAGGTCGCTTCTGATGAACGACTTCAAAACATGATCTTTGAAAACTAAACAAAACCAAGCGTGCCAACGTTAATTTTGATTAACAAAAACGTACTATATAGTACAAAAACTTATGAGCTATATCAAACACTTTATTGGAGAGTTTGATCCTGGCTCAGGACGAACGCTGGCGGCGTGCCTAATACATGCAAGTCGAGCGGATCTGAGGGAGCTTGCTCCCGAAGATTAGCGGCGGACG
>JAPSLU010000357.1 GCA_031180405.1 Bacillus sp. (in: firmicutes)
TTTTAACACGAATACTTGTATTACTGTAGATAACAGTAACAAAATACCCATAATCATGGTCAAATTATATAATTTTCTTTCTTTTTTTAATAATCCATTTAAAGAGGCAAAAGCATTTCCAATTCCGAACAATATGATTAAAAATAACGCTAGAATTATCCAATTATTAAAAGGAATATACATAGTCCATTCAATTGGAAAACTAGCTTTTAAAACTCCCTTTTTTAATAGCATGATTATTCCTGTCATAATTGCACCTAATGATAATAATAAATTTAAAATAATGATGAGTGTTACAAATCCATTCTTTAAAACTACCTGTTTTCGTTCCAAATTCATGTATACTTCCTGATAAATAATGTATAAATTATTTCTTTGAATTATTTTGTTCTTTCAATATTTCTTTTTCATTACTTACTCCCTTTTCTAATTAGAATCAAAAGGAAGCAGCATCTCAAAGCATTTTATTATTTAGTTATAATTGAGTCCCGAACTACTCTATTTACCTAATTTCACCACAAATAAACCTTTATAAATGCAAGAAAATAATGCAATTACTTTATTTAACAAAAAAGACTCTACTTCTTTTTGAAGTAGAGCCGACTGTCCGTATATACAATTCATATTTTAACATCTAACATACTTGCGTTTGAAACCAAGTCTCCCTCTATCTATTTCTTTTTGAATACTTTCGTAAGCGTTTAAAAGACTTGTTTTCTTCTTATCCCGCTTCACTTCAACAATACCGATTTCCTTCGCGGTCTTGACTGCCTTTTCATGTAGTGGTAAATATGAAATCGCCACGGTGTATAGAAAATTATTCATAGATGCTTTCGTTCGTTCTGGTGAATCATGAATAGAATTTTTCACTATATCAAGCATGTTGGAGATTTTACTTTCGGAAAATTCATTGTCCTTCCGATTCCCTAAAAGCCAGCAATAACAACTCCATCCTGCCGACATTCTCAGCTCCTCACCGCTTGAAATCCATTTATCGGCAACATTTTGTGCAATAGTTGATTCTGATAAAGTTACTGCCACAACATAATCAGATATCATATAAAAATAGGCTTTATCCATCCAACGCTCATAATCCGACTCTGTCATAGCATTTGGATCTGCGATAATCCCTGCAAAATACATCGCATCGTAGTTACCAGTAGCATAAAGTTCTTCAGCTAAAGGTTGATTGATTTTTATTTTCTTTGCAATTGGTTTCATAGCTCCTGTAGCTACACCAAAAAGAGGCTCGTGGGCACCATTGGAAATGTATATTTTTTTCGTTCGTTCCTTTCCAAGAGCTTCAAGTTCCTGCATAACTGTTTCGAAATCCATAGTTTTGTTATCCTTTCTTTATTATCTATCTTATAGAACTAAATAGTTAATATTCTTGTTCAAATCTATCATAAACCGTAAGTTAAAGAAACATTTGAAAATGATGACAAGGATTATCTAATCCACCTTATAGGTAAACCCTATGTGCATCATGGCTATGAACACCAGAATTGATTTTAGCAAATCCATTTGACGGCTTACTTCAGAGAAAACCTTTAAGTCATACATCAATTGAAATTGATTGTAAACAATTAATTAAATTGTCTCCAAAAGATCTAACATCAGATAGGTAATTATATCCTTCTGGTGAACCAAAACTATTAAACATACGAACTGCCACCAGGTTTTCTTGTGGAATTACTAATAAAGTAACACCTGTATAACCAAGTATTTGGTATGAACCTCTTGGAACTTCTGCACCTATTTCAGATTTCGTAGCAGGTAAATCTTTTACAAACCATAAGAAACCATTTTGCGGTAAGTCTTGATCAATCTCTGATGGACTTTGAACTGATGTAGCGAGTTGTATAATCTCTTTTGGAACAATTTGTTTTCCATCTATCTTTCCTTGTTTGAGATGGAAGTAACCCCAAAAAGCTAATTCACGTGCCGACACATACATATTTGCCTTATCGCCTTCAGTGCTATCACTTGTTTTCCAATTTACATCTCCACCATCTCGTAGGATTACTTCGACAAGTTTATCATGCTTATGTGCATACCAGTTTGATTCAAGAAAACCTAGTGGCCTAAATACTTGTTCGTGAATAATCTCAGACACTGTTTTTTTTGTTGTCTTCTTTACAATTTGAGTCAAAGCATCTACGCCGACTTGTCGATATGTCCAGTTTTGACCGGCCGGATACTCGCGAAATACAGTATCCTCCTTTTGATGTAAACCATGTGTATGAGTTAATAAATGCCTTATTGTTGTTTCTCTCCAAATTGCCTTGTCAAGCCCAGGTAAATATTTTAATACTAGGTCATCTATATCCTCTAAATAACCGTAATAAAGAGCATAAGCTATAGCAAAACCAATATAGCTTTTCCTTACTGAAGCTATGTGAAATTGAGTATCAGCACTCACCATTCTTGCGTCATTTTTGTTGGATTGTTTCCCTAAATATTCTTCTAAAACAATAGAGTCATTATGAATAATAAAAACAGAAGCTCCAGAACAAGTTACTTGGTTAAAGGTGTTATGAACATGATTTAACACCGATGAAAAATGGTTATTTCGATTATATGTAAGATTCAAAAAACAGTACCCCCAGCCAATAGTCACATTACACATTACTAATTCTATTTTTAAGGTTTATTTCCCTTTTAAATAGATTTATAATTTAAAAGCATCTTTAACATGGCTGGAGCATTATTTCGATGAGATACTTCTTAACAGAAGTATTGCCTCCGTTTGCTTATGAAAAATGGAATTTAATTTTGTCTAAATTATTTAAATATAACTGTAGTACCATTTTTTACATCATGTGATTTTCTTTTCCATTGACCTTCATATTAAACATACTTGAGTTAATTTCATTCAATTTAGGTAGTTTTCTTAATTTAGGATGCAGCAGCCACATTAAAGCAATTAGTAAACTTCCCACTCCTGTAAAAGCGAATACCAGTTCAACATTTATTATTGATGCTAAATAACCTCCTACCAATGAACCGACGGGGAGTGACATTGCGCTAAAACTATAGCTTGCGGAGGTGACTCTGCCAAGTACTTCGTTCGGAATGATTACTTGGTTCACCGTTCCAATCATAATATTTAGACAACTAATAGGTATCCAAGCTAGACCAAATAATACTATTGCAAGTAATGTATTAGGAATAATTGCCGAAAATACCCAACTACAAGTTGCTGTAAAAAACCCAAATATAGCAACTTTACCCACCTTGAATTTACTTAGCTTAGAAGCTAATAAAACTCCGATTAACGAACCAGTGGAGATACCTGTTAGATAGTATCCATATATTTCAGAACCACCCTTTTCCTCTGCAAGTGAAGGCAATATAGCATAGGTTACACCTATTGCAAAATTGATCGCCACTGCACCTACTAATAAAGGGAGTAAAGCTTGAAACACTATTTTTAAACCTTCAGTTAATTCTTTTATATACTTATAATTAGCATCTCTTATGTTTGTCTCATTTTTTATAAAAGTAGTTCTCCGCTCTTGATTAGGAAGTTTAATTAAACTGAACAGAAGTGCACAAATTGCAAAGCTAATCGAATCAATAACAAATAAAGAAATAGCTCCAATTAGTGTAACTAAAATTCCGGCAATAGCATTAAAAATTAAGTCTATCCCTTGATATGCAAAAGAAAAATAAGTGTTACCTTTTAATAAATCCTCCTTTTTAAGGATTAATGGTAGGATTTTATTTTGCGTTGGATATGAGAATTGTTCGATGGTAGCTACGATTGGCATAATAATTAATATTAAATGAACAGATAATAGATTCATAAGATATGAAAATGGGATGATTAACAATATCAAACATTGAAGAAGTTGAGTACTAACGAGAATTTTTTTAGCTTGCCACCTATCAATAAAGGGACCAAAAAGGAATTGGAAGACTTTTGGTAGCATTGTTAAAAAACCGGCTAATCCTGTATAGAAAGCACTGCCTCCAAGTTCATAAACAAGCCACATTGCCGCA
>JAPSLU010000358.1 GCA_031180405.1 Bacillus sp. (in: firmicutes)
GGCACATGAGGATCTGAGCGAACAAGCTGACGCGGAGATACGCAGCTTATCGCAAGCCGAAATCCGAACACGGAAGTTAAGCTCTCGTCCCCGATGGTAGTTGGGGATTTTCCCTTGTGAAAGTAGGACGTTGCCAAGTGAGATAAGTGGAAAAGATCAGTAGAGATACTGGTCTTTTTTTCGTGTCTTTTAAAGAGGATATTCTATCTTTATTATTTACAGTGCAAATTTGTTAAATCAAGAGTTTGAAAATTTATGAATAACATTTACAAACTAGTAGCTAACAATAAAAAGAAACAGGGCTATAAATGAAAAAGATACTCTTGTACTAATAGGGTCTAAATCTTTAATTATAAGCTTTGAAATTTAATATAAAAATCAAAATTTGAAAGGATAAAACTACAGGGCATTAACCTGTTTTATGGACAGTAGGTAGATGCAGTGTTTGATTTTAACGATTTATTAGTTCAGGTACTTTTTTTAGTATTTTTATCCTGTTTTTGTAAACCTTAATAATACCATTAGATAATTGGTTAGAAATTAGAGGTGTGTATGTTGATCGCGAGTAGTAGATCTAAATATAAAAAATCCTTAATAATGTTCGCTTTATTTATCATCTGTTTATATCTTTCGCCCCTATATATATTAGGAGAGGATGCACATATTCGTGTACATGATAATCTTGATTCGAATTTGGCTTGGTACAAGGTGCTAGGTGGAAGTGGATTATTATTAGGTTCAACTAAGGACACAATTCCTCAAGTTATTAATGGACTTCCAAGGAACGCGTATGGTACAGAATTTAGTTTAATTGTTTGGCTTTATGCTATATTCCCTACAATGGTTGCATATGCAATAAGTCAAACTATTACTAGGGTTTTTGCATTTATAGGTATGTATTTACTCTTAAAGGATCACTTTTTAAAGAACGAGGAATATCATCTTATCAATGTTGGTGTTGCTTTGGCATTCGCATTAACACCTTTTTGGCCTTCCGGAATGTTGAGTACATTGGGGATGCCCTTAGCACTCTGGTCTTTTTTACATATAAGATGTGGAAAAAGAACTTGGAAGCAATATATCGTTTTAACTCTACTTCCACTCTATTCTAGTATTGTGTTAGGCTTCTTCTTTTTTTTGTGTGGGATAGGGATATTTTGGATAATAGATTTTATAAGGGGACAGAGAAATTATCACTTCTTATTTGCGCTACTATATATGACTGGTGTTTATCTTGTCGTTGAGTATCGTTTAGTTTATTCGTTTATTTTTGACGACGAGCCTAATAGTAGGGATGAATATTTTCATGCAAGGCTATCATTATGGCGGGTTATCAGGTTAACGTTTAAGAACTTTGTTTTGGGTCATACACATGTTATGACTGTCCATGGAATTTTCATTTTAACGGTTATGTTAATTTCTATTGCCTTAATCATTTTCAAAAATTTATGGAAAGAAGAGAGGGTATTTATTTATCTTCTAATCTTGAATTTTTCACTTTCTGCATGGTATGCCTTTTGGTTTTATAAAGGATGGTTACCTTTAACGAAAAGATTCCACTTTTTGGATACATTTAATTTTGCAAGATTTCATTTTTTAAGGCCCTTGGTAATTTATGTTGGATTCGCTCTAGGTTTAAAAATCATATGGAATCATAGGGAAAGGTGGAAGGCTTACGCTACTGTTTTTTTGGTTCTACAGGTTGTTTTGCTTTTTGGTTTTAACGATGAATTTATCTATCATAAAAAACCATCAGTAAAAGAATTTTACTCTGAAGAGCTTTTTCAGGAGATTAAGTCACATATAGGTTTACCTCAAAAGGACTATCGAGTAGCGAGTATTGGTATTCATCCGGCAATTTCACAATATAACGGTTTTTATACTCTTGATACCTATAATAATTTTTATCCATTGTCTTATAAATATGAATTTAGAAAAGTGATTGCAAAAGAGCTCGATAAAAATAAAACAATTCGAACCTATTTTGATGAATGGGGCGGACGCTGTTATATTTTCACAGATGAGCTAGGTAAACATTATATGTTTAAAAAGAATTCTAAAAAAACAATAAAAAATCTTGAACTGAATATCACGGCTTTTAAACAATTGGGAGGATCTTATATTTTCTCAGCTATACCAATAGAAAATGCGGATGATAATCAACTGAAGTTAGAGAGGATATTTCAATCAGACTCATCCGCATGGAAAATCTATTTATATAAAGCCTTATAATGATTTGGAGGTTTAAACATGACTGAGCCTAAACTAACAATTGTTGTACCATGCTATAACGAGGAAGAAGTGTTACCGGAGACTTTATTTGTTCTTATCGAGGAAATCAAGAATCTAGTTGAAGTGAAATTAATATCTGCTGAGAGCAAAATCTTATTAGTTGATGATGGGAGTAAGGATCATACCTGGGCAATCATATATAAAGAGAGTTTAAATAATAATATGGTACATGGATTAAAATTAGCGAGGAATGTAGGGCATCAAAATGCTCTATTGGCTGGGTTAATTGCTGCTAAAAATACAGCAGACTGTGTAATATCAATTGATGCTGATTTACAGGATGATGTTAATGTTATTAGAGATTTTGTTCAAAAATTTAAAGAAGGATTCGATATTATATATGGAGTAAGAAAAAAACGTGATACAGATAACCTATTCAAAAAAGTTACGGCCGAAGCATTTTATAAAATTATGCAAAAATTAGGTGTTAATTTAGTCTATAATCATGCTGATTTTAGGCTGTTGAGTAAAAGGGCAGTGGAAGAGTTGGAAAGATTTGAAGAAGTAAATCTATTTTTAAGAGGTATTGTACCATTAATAGGATTTCCGTCTACATCTGTCTATTATGATCGGAAAGAGAGATTTGCTGGTGACACCAAATATCCTCTTAAGAGAATGCTATCTTTTGCTTTTGAAGGAATTACATCATTTTCTGTTACACCAATAAGGTTCGTTATGCTTATAGGAATGCTATCTTTTTTCACTAGCTTATTATTCGGTACGTATTTTATTACACTAAAATTCATTGGAGAGACGCAAACCGGATGGACATCACTCATTACATCTATTTGGTTAATAGGGGGATTGCAATTAATTGCAATAGGGTTAATTGGGGAATATATTGGTAAGATTTATAAAGAATCAAAAAGACGTCCAAGATACAGTGTAGACATTAATACCCTTAGCTTGACACAACAGTTTATTGAAAGGAATATAGATGCTAATGGTGGAGATCATAGAGAATTGCTTTAGTAAATCAAACACTTTTATTAGATTCATTTTTATTGGGGTGTTAAATACTATTATAGGAATTTCTTTAATTCTTTTATTTTTAGAGGTCTTTCAGCTATCTTATTGGGCATCTACCTTTATTGGAAATAGTGTTGGCGCAGCAGTGAGCTATTATCTAAACCGAAACATTACATTTAAAAGTAGTATAGAGAATCGAAAGGGAATCCTACTCTTTATTATAGTTATATTAGGAAGTTATTTAATTGCCTATCCTATTGCCTATCAGTTATTATTTATTCCTATTTTTGAAACGAATCTATTCGGCGAAGAGTTATCAATATTGCTTTCTGCTCTTTTATATACGATATTAAATTATCTAGGTCAGCGATATTTTGCTTTCCGTCGCTAATACCACAAAATACCAGTTGATAAATTTAAAACTCATTGGTAAGATATAAATCTAGTCGCAAGTGATTGTGACTCAAAACATCTTAGAAAAAAACAATTTATTTTTTGTTGACAATATATTTTATAGATGGTAAGATGTTATTCCAGTCGTGATTAAGAAAAAACGATTTGGACAAGCAACTATGATCTTTGAAAACTAAACAAAACCAAGCGTGCTAACGTTAATTTCGATTAACAAAAAACGTACTATATAGTACAAAACTTATGAGCTATATCAAACACTTTATTGGAGAGTTTGATCCTGGCTCAGGACGAACGCTGGCGGCGTGCCTAATACATGCAAG
>JAPSLU010000035.1 GCA_031180405.1 Bacillus sp. (in: firmicutes)
GGTCAAATCGAACCCTGGGAAAATCGCCCTAATTGAAAATAATAAGATTTTGAAGGGAAATAGTTAGGAGAGGGTACAAGAGTTAAGAAATAGGGCTGTTTGTGAAGAAATGTATTAAAGTAAAGGGTATATTTTTTAGATCAGCTGCTGAATCAGGCAGCTTTTTCTTATTGTACAAACGGGGCAGGGTGTTAAATAAGGTTATAAAAGGGCAACCATAAAATCAGTTTGCCCTTTTCAAAATTGTTATATATTTTTTAATGGCTTGTTTCAATTAAATGTCTAAAAAACTTATTTGCTGCCACTGACAAAGGAATCTCTTTTCTTGTTATTAGCCCAATTTTTCTGTTTTCTATTTTTTCATTTAAACATACTTCAAATAATTCCCCTTCACATAATTCTTTTCGCACTAAATCTTTAGTGATAAATGCAATCCCCATTCCAATTTTTGCACATTCAATTAACAAATCAACACTACCAACTTCAATGTCAGGTTTTACTTCCAATCCTTTTCTTAAAAACACTTGATTAAGAAATCTCCTTGAACTGCTTGTTTCAGAGAATGAGATTATTGGATAATTCAACATCTCTTCAAGTGAAACAGGTTTTTTAGCCAACTCGTGATATTTTTTTCCCACTATAAAGGTGCTGCTAATACTTAAATAATCGGTTATTTTTATTTGATTTTCGTCAATTGGTAAATGGATAACACCAATATCAATAAGTCCATTGACTAATTTGTCTAATATTTGAGGTGTTGAGCCATGTTGAAGTTTAATCTGAATTTCTGGAAAGAGGCCTTGAAATGTTTGTATATGTGGTAGCAAAAAATGTTTACATGTTGAATCACTAGCACCAATCGAAACATGACCACTTTTTAAAGTTTTTAACTCTGAAATCTTTTGTTCAGCATTATCAATTAATCCAAAAGCTGGACTAATATATCCAAATAGAGCTTCACCCTCATATGTCATTGTAACGCCTCTTGAAGTTCTAACAAATAATTGAATCCCAAGTCTTTCTTCCAACTGTTTGATCGCATGACTAACGCTTGGTTGTGTTATATATAACTTTTTTGCGGCTTTACTGAAGTTCTTTTCCATAGCCGTAACATAAAAAACTCGATACAAATCTAATTGCATGATATAGATACCACCTATAATTGTTATAGATTATATTAATTTCATTTATATCTTAATCATAATTATAATAAAGGTACAGAAGATAATAAATAATTTGTTAATAAGGGGAGGTTAGAATTGGAAAAGTATAATTTTGATGTAAAAGCCCGAAGCCCATGGACTCCATTAAAAGGTGTAAATACAATAAGTGTTTCACCAAGTAAAAGGAGAATAGATGGAACAATTACTATTCCTGGGAGCAAAAGTATCACTAATAGAGCACTAATTATAAGTGCTTTAGCTAAAGGTAAGTCAAAAATGAAAGGTATTTTAAAAAGTGATGATTCGTATTGGTGTTTAGATTCCTTGAAAAAGTTGGGTGTAAACATAGAAATGCAAGGTGAGACAGTTTTCATTGAGGGAAATGGGGGCAAATGGGAATCAGGTAATTTGTATATTGGTGCAGCAGGAACAATTGCACGATTTTTGCCTGGAGCATTAGCAGTTTCTGGTGAAGGAACGTGGGAATTAGAAGCAAGTGAAAGTATGAGTAAACGACCAGTTTCTCCATTAATAGATGCTTTAAGGGAGCTTGGTGCTGAAATAACATATCTAAGTAATGAAGGTTACTACCCGTTGTTAGTACAAGGAAAAGAATTAACTGGAGGCGAGGTTAGCCTTTCGGGTAATATTTCTAGTCAGTTTATAAGCGGTCTATTAATTGCTGCACCTTATTTAAAAGATACTATCACAGTCAATATTAAGGATCATATAGTTCAACACTCATATGTACTTTTAACTTTAGAATTAATGAAAAAATTTGGTGCAAAAGTTCAATATGATAACGAACTAAAGAAAATAGTAGTATATCCTTCGAAGTACACCCCACAAGATGCAATTTTAGAAGCAGATGTTTCAACTGCTTGTTACTTTCTTGCCCTTGCAGCAGTGACAAATGGTAGAATCCGAATTGATAATCTAACTTATGAAACAAAACAACCAGATATTAAAATGGTTGATGTCCTTGAACAAATGGGATGTAAAGTAACAAAGGATTCTTCTTCCCTTGAATTAAAGGGGGTAACCCAATTAAAAGGTGGGTTTGAAATCTCTATGAGGGAGATGTCTGATCAGACATTAACATTGGCAGCAATTGCTCCATTCGCAGATGGTCCAATAACCATTAAAGATGTTGAACATATACGTCATCATGAATCGAATCGAATTAGTGTAATATCCGAATCACTTTCTAGGTTAGGAATTAAAGTGCAGGAATTTAAAGATGGACTAAAAGTTTATCCAGGTATCCCGAAACCAACTTTACTAAATACGCATGATGATCATAGAGTTGCAATGTCATTAGCACTTATCGGTTCAAGAGTTGATGGGATAAAAATAAATGATCCAGGATGTGTTTCTAAAACTTGTCCTCAGTATTTTGCCTTGTTGGAAAGCTTAGGTATAAACATTATTCAACATTAAATAATATCCGATGGCAATTCTTCAGAAGATGGTCGCCTTTTTTTATACCATAAAAAAATTATGAAAAATTGTACTTAGAGCAACTGCACAAGAGTTGAAGATCCTGTGTGGATCAGCAGCTCTTTTTTTCTTCGACAAACGGGGCAGGTTAATTGAAGAAGGGATGAAAAAACAGAAGGACAAATTAAACTAACCAGCCTACCTTAAAGAGTCGTTCATTGCTGATTTCTTATTCAACGGAGGCTTTAGTTCACATCAGAACAATGAGCATTTTTCTTCGAAAAGTTTTTGATGAGGTAGATTGTTTTAGAATCATTCAAGCGAATAAAAAACAGACCAATCCATTCGTTATGGAGAGGTCTGAATTCTGTTTAAAGAACTTATACTTGTAATTCAAACTGCTTGGAATACAGTTGTGCATACGCTCCATCATGTGCAAGTAAAGCTTCGTGTGTACCTTGTTCAACAATACCTTCTTCTGTTAATACGATAATTCTCCCGGCATTACGGATAGTTGAGAGACGATGGGCAATGACGATAGTTGTACGCCCTTTTGCTAATGATTCTAAGGATTGTTTGATAATGCTTTCACTATCGTTATCTAATGCACTTGTCGCCTCATCTAAAATAAGAACTGGTGGATTCTTTAAAAATACACGAGCAATACTTAGTCGTTGCTTCTGACCTCCAGACAGTCTGACACCTCGTTGCCCAATTTCGGATTGATAGCCGTTTGGCAAGCTCATGATAAATTCATGTGCATTTGCTTGCTTTGCTGCAACGAAAATTTCTTCATCGCTTGCAGTTGGATTCCCGTAGCGGATATTTTCCATTACCGTTCCTGCAAAAATATATACATCTTGCTGGACAATACCTATTGTTTTTCTTAATAACTGAAGATCGATATCACGAACGTTTATCCCATCTAGTAACACTTCTCCATCTGATACATCATAAAAGCGAGGGATAAGCGAACATAAAGTAGTTTTTCCCGCACCAGACGGACCAACTAACGCAATGTACTCCCCAGGTTTTACATGAAGCGACAAGTTTACCAAGATATCATTCAATTGCTCTCCGTAACTGAAAGAAACTTGTTTGAACTCAATTTCTCCATGTACATCTGTCAGGGTTATGGCATTCAGCTTGTTTTCGATAGCCGGTTTCAAATTCATGATTTCCATGAAACGCTGGAAGCCTGTAATTCCTTCTTGAAACTGAGTGCTCATATGAATCAGTTTTTGAATTGGTTCAATTAAATAGCCGATATACAGTAAAAAAGTAATCAAATCCGCTAAATCAAGCTTGTTACCAACGATACTGGCACTACCAAAGATAATCACCGTGATCGTAATCAATTGGATAATCGTTTCAAAACAATTATAAAAGTATGCTTCAGCCTTATACGTTTTCTTTCTGCTATCGAGGAAACGATTATTTTCCGTGTTAAACTTCTTGATCTCTAAATGCTCGTTGGCAAAGGATTTTACAACTCGGATTCCCGATAGACTATCTTCAACTTGTCCGTTTATGTCTGCAACTCGCTCTTTGTTTCTTGTATAAGTTTTGTTCAATATCTTATTAAAATACAATCCAAAGATACCTAAGAATGGTAAAAAGCAGAATACTGCAATCGTTAATGGTGCATTTATAAAAAACAAAATTATAAATGCTCCAAATAACCGAACTAGATATTTAAGGTAGTCTTCTGGACCGTGATGGTACAACTCAGAAAGTAGAAATAGATCGTTTGTTAATCTTGACATGAGCTGACCTGTTTTTTCCTTATCGTAAAAGCTAAAGGAAAGCTTTTGCATATGCACAAAAAGATCCTTACGCAAATCACTTTCAATACGAGCACCAACTTCATGACCTTTGTAGTCCACAAAGAAGTTTCCAATATTCTTGATAGCGACTAATATAAGCATTAGACCACCAATCGAATATACTTTACTAAGAGCAGTAGTCAGATCTCCTTCGAGAACATCTTTCGTAATATACCTAACGAGTAACGGAAAAACCAAATCCACAGTAGAGGCAATTAAAGCACATGCCAATACCAAAAGATACAATCCTAAATATGGTTTATAATATGAGAAAAATTTTTTTATTGGAAAACTCATGATTTACCCCTTTTTGTGTTTAATTAAACACATATAAGGGGGACACCGTTTACATTTTAAGACAATGTTCCACCCTTATATGTTTGTACGGTTTTATTTGTCATGTGTCTCATGTAAATTACCTCCTTGTATTAGATACATAAATTATATGCAATTTTCAAAAAATAAAACAATACATTTCAGTAATTTATATAATAACTCATTGAAATCAATGGGATGGAACTAGAAATGAGATTGTGAAACATTGTACTTAAACTAACGGGGGCTTTTCTTCAATATCAAGAGCTGATAAACCAGCTCTTTTCTTATGTCGTAGAATAAAGATATCTTCGATTGCTTAATTTCCTTTCGTATGTATGTAAATATAAATCAGAGATAAACATTATGATAAAATACACTTAAATGTGATTAAAGTTATTATAAGGGGTACAAGAATGAAAAACTATTTAACCTTACTTTTTGCGATTATCTTTATGGTTGGATGTACGAACACAGAAGATGTATCTGTTACAGAAGAAAAAACAGATTCGCAAGTAACCACGGTTGATACAACCGAAAATAGCAATCAAGAGGAAACTGAGAAAGAAGAAACTACTACAATTGTTGATGAACCAGTAGAAAAGGAAGCCCCAGCCCAACAAAATAATGAACTGTTCCCAGGATACAAATTGATTGAAGTTGATGGTGGAGATTTATCTGGATATCGTCAACCTAACATAGTTGTTGATATTGGCTTTGGAGATCGTAAATATTGGGCGTTTACAAATGAACACGGACAACTAGTGCGTGTCATTGCCGATGAAATTATTCTACAAGATGACAGTACAGAACCTGTATTATCGTCTGGCAGATACTACTCTGATGAGGCAAAAGTTCCAGGTGTTGAAAGAGACGATATGGACGAAGGACACATTATCGCAGATTCTATGGGTGGGGTATCGAATGCTTACAATATTACTCCACAAGAAAGCACACTCAACCGTCACGGTGACCAAGCTTATATGGAAGACGCAATCCGTAAAGCGGGTGGAGCTACTGGCTTTGAAGCATTAATAACATATTCTAATACAGAAACGCAGATTCCTTCACATTATCAGTATACCTATACTTTAAAAGGGAATAAGATTGTTGATAAATTCGACAATGTCAACCCTGATAAAGTAAACGAATCGCGTGGTTTAACAGGTAGCAAACCTTCAAATTCAATTAGCTCAAACAAAAAAGGTGATATTTCTAGTGTCGATACAAATGGCAACGGCCAGGTAACTATTCAAGAAGCAAAAGATGCAGGTTACAGTATGCCAATAATGAGCGATCATTGGTTATACCCGTATATGCGAGATAATGACAATGATGGTATGGTTGGAGAGTAAGCATCTAAACTTTGTGGAAAATATATGAAAGAAGGAACATTTTCCTCTTTAGTCTATTCTTATTTTAGTTCCACTGAAGAATAAGGCCAAACTCTTCTATGAGTTTGGCCTTTTTAAAATGGTAAGTCATCTTTTATTATTGGTCTAATTTGCTTTACGTTTTCTGTAATATCGTTATTTTCATTCCATGTCACTTTTTCAATTACAGTTTGTCTAAAGCCACTTTCCCTTATTTGAGACTGTATCCATTCATATGCTGTTACTGCCGCTGTAAAAGTAGGATTTTTCTTAAACTCACGATCAAGGACATGAAAAGTACCTCTTCTTAACCCCCTGTTACCTTCAATGTTCAATATTGTTTCAATCACAATTTCCAACGGGTTCATCCTTTTTAGGTTTAATTAAGCTTTTGCTTCAGCCAATTCAACATTTTCTCATCGTTTTTCTTATTCTGTCTTTTATTTTCCCTTTTTATATAGCGCGATAGGGTAGTGTGAGCAATGCCTATTTCCTCAGATGCTTGCCGGATGCTAATATTTAAAAACTCCAAAGCTTCCTTCATTTTTTCAGGAGTTAAAGTAATCGGCTCTTGTGAATCTTTTGCGCTTTGTATAGCCATAGAATGTCCGCTTGGTACTAATTCAATATCTGCTGCACTTTGCGCTATAGATGTTTCGATTAATCTTTTGTTTGTCACTGGTTGCGATGAAAGAATCTTTCTGTTTTCCTTTACAATATAATCAGCCGGCAAAATATGTACATTTAACTTACTCCAGTATTCTTTAACCCAGTTTCGTTTTCCTACCATTTCTTCGTCTAATTCATCTAAATACATCCATTTTTTTATAACACCATCAGCCTGGAGATCATCCAAAGTGTTTTCAAATTTATCCCTCAGTGCAACTCCAGTATAACGGGAGGAGAAGTCCATTTCTTTTAAAAGAGTTCCTACCTTAAATGGCTGCCCAAGCGTGTTCCTAACCGTTCTGATCCTCCATTGGAGGTTTAAATACCTTGTCAGCCGTTTATGAGCTCTTTGGCTGGTATGGCTGTATTTAAAGACCTTTAAATCTAATATACCAAGTGTCTTTTTAGGACCTTCCAGATAAGGAGTTAGAATAGAAGTAGGGCGCACCTGGACAGCATATATTCCTTTAGCTTCTCCTGTGTTCTTATCATAGGCTATACGTATTTTTCCTATTTCAAACATCTTCTGGAAATCCTTAAATTTATACAGCTCGCTATCTTGAAGGCCTTCCGTATTTACAATCTTAATAGTCTGATCACCTAAGGATACCCAAATACTTGAGAGTGCCGCTACTCTTCTCATAATGTTAAAACGGTCTTCTTCCCGGTAATCAAATTCTTTACCAGCAAAACTTCTCTTTTTAATATTTCTTAGTCGCAAAGCATCATTACTATGAAACTCTATGTATCCATCACTCGACTTTGGCTGTGTAAGCCATAAATATGATATCAAATCAAATAAATCCGCGGTCAAGTCATCTAACGAGTTAAGCGTTTCACCCAAGGTTTCTAGCCATACTTGCTGCTCTATCGTTAATTCAGTTTGTAATTCATGCGGCCGCAGCTCAGCAACCCCTTTAACGTTACCTCGATTGTCTATAATTTCAGTCGCTAGATAACCTGCTTCGCCTTCTTTAAAATCATTCTTCTTCGTAACCATATCTCTCATTAGATGAAAATCCATATTCGTGCTGGATAGGATATAGTCCTTCTCAAGCGCTTCTTCAATTTTATTGTCGTTAAAACTATATTTCACTTCGACTTCAGGAAACTCCTGGTGCAGATGACCTGTTATAAATGCTTTTATCGTATCACCGGATGTGGAAACAACATCTTTGATCATTTCCTTAGTAATTGGTTTCTGGTGAAAAAATGCTTCTGTAAAAAGGGAGATTAACACTCCAAAAGAACGCATATCATCTGTGGGCTTTTGAGTTAATATTTCTTCTTTTGTCATTTGATACGCTAAGTTGCTCCACTTTGACAAAACATGAGGGCGATCCATAAAGAGTGATTTAACTTCTTCAAAAAGAACAATTTTCAGAGCTTCATAATTTAGGATTAAATGTTCTGGTATGTCTTCATATTTCATTTTTCTAACCTCCTTAGAAAAAGGGGTGAATTTGTCCTCTTAATAATATCAAAATGCACCAAATAAAAATTAAAAAATCGAGAAATGCACCATTTTACCCGACATGCCTAATCAAAATGCACCACTTTTTAAAAGAAATGCACCACTTTTGATATACCTAACTTAAATAAACCCTTATCAAACAAGGGTTTAATAGATATTATATCTCTTTTTCTCTGCGGAGGTTGTAGGGGTTATCAGCCGGCTATATGAATTTATAGCGGAACTTGTATAGAAATAAAAATAAAACGCACCACTAAAAATGCACCATTTAATGGACATCTAGCGGAACCTGTATGGATTAAAAACATTGATTTTAAAAGAAAGCTGCTTATTATTTAAAAAAATCGAAATGAAAGTTCGAATACTAAAAATCAATTACTGCGATTGCTGCATACCTTAAAATGCACCAATTCAAAGATATTATAGCGGAACCCGTTTAAAAATAATCATTAACATTAGAGTTAAATCCACATTTATCAAAGGTTTATTAATAGTTGTTCATTTATTTTAAATGGTGCATTTTATATCTATTGGTGCATAATCTAGCGGTAATCGTATAAGAAAAAATAAATAACTTTTTCCAAAAGCTTATTATACCAGTGTTTAATCCACTTTTATTTGTGGTGCATTTTCTCTAGAGAGGAACATTTTCCAAATTTCGATTGAGTTATACTTATTTCAACAATAAGAGATTAATAGAATTGTCATTAGAAAAGCTATTTTTTCATTTCTTGAGATCAATATACATTCAGGAAAAAGATCTCTAGTACCTGGTCTTTATTTAGCTTTCTGAGAATCAAAACATAAATTAGAAAGGAGCTTGAGCATGAAAAGAGTGAAGATTGACGGTTTCAGAATGCACCAATCTATACTAAAAGAATTTCATTTGTTGCGAGACCAGACGTTTGAACGGCCCCCAGCATCCGCTTATGTTGTCTACCTAACTATGCTCAAGCAGCTGGACTTGGAGAAAAACCAAAGAGGTATTCTAAAAGAGTTCAACCTTTCTTACTGGGCCAAAAAACTCCAGATTCCTTATTCTTCTTTGTATTCAGGGAAATTATATTTAGAGAAATATCACTTTGTTAAAGAGGAGATCCAAAATGGAATCTCTGTCTTAGTGTTAAAAGACATTGAAAAGTGCAATAATCCAGGTGTGGAAGGAGGTAAACTAAATTACCTTCTGATTCCTCATTCTCTTTTTGATACAAATATTCTCGCAGAATTGGTTAGGACAGCAAACCCCGAAGCAATTGAGTTAATGCTTTCTTTATTTAACCAGTTCCGTACAGCTATGTCTAAAAGAGAAGACATTGACTTGAAAATGCTTAAACAATCTCGTAACATGTCAACTTTAAAGAAGCAATTAAATAAAAATGCGAAGAAGGTTAGAGAAATTTTAGCTTTGCTGGAACCTTTATTTGATGTTAAATTTGAGGGCTTACAGTTCCGTGGCAATCAGATTTGGGTTAAAAAGGTATGGATTACATTAAAAGAAGATTGTGTTAAAGAACAAAGCAGCGGTGAATTTAAAGTTGATCATCTTATCGCAATGCTTTCCCATGAATTAATATATTTTCTTGATGGGCATAAAATAAAATACAAGCCTCGAGACCAATTTGACATCATGCTATCTTTTAAGCAAGAGGTATATGATAAGGTGAAATTTATTAAAAATGATGAATCCTTTAATCTTGAAAATTCGATTAAGCGATACTTTATTAGCTGCATAGATAGTATTGGTTCCTACATAACTGAACAAAGTGTGCTTAAATCAACTTTTAGAATACATTCCCTGGGAGCCTTTTTCAGGAAAGCCTTCCGTAAAGATATAAAAACTTTACTTAAGAAGATCCCATATGAATTAATTCACGATGCTAAAGTAGAACAATATCAATTGACTGGAGAAATACCGGAATTTGCAAAATTTGATATCTAAACAGCCTTGTAAAAAATTTACTTGTTACAAGGCTCTTGGCGTTTCAATTTCTCATGTTTAATATTTGAATCAGCTATAAAAAGAGGTCCCATTTATGGAACCTCTTTTTTTTATTCCAAAATTCCTTTCGAATATTCACTTGTGGAATACTTAATAATTCAATAATTCTATTGTGAGTTTGTATACAGTGTATTAAACAAACTGTTAACTTGTTATTTTCTTTTATTTGTTTCTGTTAAATTCTTAGTTATTTGAATGGCATCATATAGGTGATATTGTAAAACCCTTGGGGGAGAAGGGGAAAATGGGTAAATGGGTAAAGGGCTTATTTAATTTGATGTTTTTACTAATTCTGTTGTTCTTATTATTTATATGTCTTTATTATCAAATATGAACTTTTATCATTTAAAAAATGAGCATTAATCAAGTTTACTTGTTATCGAATAATGAATGATCACGAAAATGCAAATAGGAATACAAATAGGCTAAAACCATAAACTTCTAATTATTGGGTTAGACTTTTCTAATCACTTATCGATTATGGTAAAATATAGAAAATATTTGTTTATCATTAGAAATTATCTCACTAATTAAGGGAGTAGTGGCTATGAGTACTTCTGAGGCTTACAAAATTGTTTTTTTCGATGTGGATGGAACTATTACAAACCATGAAAATGGAAATATTCCACAGTCCACAATTGAAGCTATAAAAATGTTATTAAGCAAAGGAATCAAGGTAGTTGCTGCAACCGGAAGACCATTATCAATGTGTAAAGAATTAAAGGCCATTGGAATAGAGACATTCATAACCGCAAATGGTGGCTATGTTAAGCACGGGGAAGAAATTATCCATAAGGTTCCTATGGAAAAAAATATAATAAAGGAACTTATTGATTTTGCGAAAGAAGAAAATTCCGCCCTATCTTTTTATACTGAAGATTTCAGTATGAATGGAGTAGAGGATAAAGAAATCCTTAATGCGTTAAAAGAAACTTTGTCATTAAATGAATATCCACAAACCAATCCTTTTATTTTTGATCAAGAGGTATTTTTGCTTTGTCTGTTTGCAAATGATGAAACAGTAGAAAGGTATAAAAAAAAGTTCCCTGATTTAACATTTAAAAGGTGGCATCCATACGTATTAAATATTTTAAAGGACGATGTATCAAAGTCTCTAGCTATAATGAAGACTTTACAATTTTTCGGTATAGATAGATCGGAAGCTATAGCATTTGGGGATGGTGAAAATGATATTGACATGTTAGAGCTGGTGGGTCTTGGTATAGCAATGGGAAATGGCAGTGAAAAACTAAAAAGTGTTGCTGATTTCGTTACTAAAAAATCTAGCCAAGACGGTATATATTATGCACTAAAAAGATATGGGGTTATTTAGAAAATTTAATATTCCTTTTATAAACATATTTGTCTTTTCATTAACTATCATAATCTGAATGTTGATTGTAAGTATATATAGTCTGCTTTACTTCTTATAAATTTTATGTTTATAATTTATCTATAAAGTCCATATATTAAAAAAGAGATCCTGGCTGTCACCAGGACCTCAATGTACAGCAAGCTGCATGAAGTGCAGCGGCCAATCCTGAATAGAAGTAGTCCTACTCACATTTTGGCGATGTGCAGGGTAGGCTACTTCTTTTTGTTTGAAGAAATACCTATAGCGATCACGGCAACGATAAGTGTAGCAAAGCTCACCATCAAGTTCATTGCTTCATACGTAACCATCAGCGGCACCCCCTTTCCTCAATGGATTGGAGGGGACCGCTGCCCACCCTGCGATTGCTGTACATAAAGAGTATATCATAGAGGGTTAAAGAGCACCTATATTAAAAAAGTACCCTTCGTGTTTTTTTGAATCGGCTGATATAGCCTAGTATAAGGTAAATTCTACTTTCCAAGTTTCCCAAAGCCTAGCGAAGCGAAAAGGTTTTTTCTAATCCATAATAGCATTTACATACTATTCAACGGAGTAAGAATATCAGCTATATCATTTTTTGGTGAGTTAACCATTGTAGAAACAGGATATAAATCCATTTCGTCTGCTGGATAAGGGACAAGTAATGATTTAAGATGCTCTGTATCGTCATTCTTAGGATTTAGCCACAAATCATAACTATCGCGATGAAGGATTACTGGCATGCGGTCGTGAACATCCTCGGTAACTTCATTTGGTGTGGTTGTAATAATTGTACAGCTGTGAAGAGGTTGCTCTCCTTTTTTCCAGGTTTCCCATAACCCCGCAAAAGCAAATGGCTTTTTATTTTTCATAAAAAAGCGGTAAGGCTGCTTATTGCCATCCTCTTGCTTTTTCCACTCGTAAAACCCATCTGCCACGACTAAACAGCGTCTTCGCTTGAAAGAGTGCTTAAAACTAGGCTTTTCATCGATTCCTTCAGCTCTAGCATTAATCATTTTGTGGCCTATTTTTTCATCTTTGGCCCAAAAGGGAACCAGGCCCCATTTCATTGTGCCAGCTCTTCTTTCATGCCCATCAGAGATGACCGTTAGGATTCTTTGGCTAGGAGCAATGTTATATCGAGGAGAGATTTCCTCAGAGATTTCAAAGTCAAAATATTGCTGCAGAGCGGAAATATCTTCAGTAAGTGAAAAACGTCCACACATCAAGAAAACCCCATTTCTCATTTCCGTTGGATTTCTTCGACTTCTGTTAATTCTTAGATCGTTCTGATACTATCTTATCCGCATGTAGAAAAGTGTAAAACAGATTAGGCCTCAATTAAGTATACCTTTATAACACTATAGGCCAAAGTGAATTATTTGAATAATTTCCTTTTAAATTACCGATACCTTAACTATAAGGAGGCGGTCTAATGTTATTGGTCGAAATAATGATAGCCGTAGTATTAATAGCAGCTTTTATACAATTCCAAAGAGTGAAAAGGCAAACGAATTATAAAACTGCTTTATTAGCAAGTCATATTGATAGTAGTCTAGAAATGAAAAGAACTTTAGCGATGGGGTTGTATCTTAGGTTTAGGAAAGAGTATGAGGATGATAAAAACCCTATTAAGGAAAATTCAATCTTTATAAAACAAGACCCCTTTTTGTTTGAATCCTTCGTTGCGGAAGTATTTGAAAAAGCTAGGGGAGGGAGTACTTGGGTATCACCTCCAACTGGTGACTTTGGAGTTGACTTTGAGCATGTTACGGAAGAAGGAAAATACTTAGGTCAGGTAAAATGTTTTAAAGGTGATTTAGCATTTGACTGTATTGCCATAATTCATTCTAAGATGGTCAAGGAAGGAGCTATAGGTGGATATATTGTTACTACTGGATCTTTCACTAAAAATGCTAAAGAGTATGCAGAAGAATTAAACATTGAACTAATTGACGGTGTTAAGCTGGTTGAACTTTGGTTAGCTGGATTAGAAAATGCTGAGCAGGAAATTAAGCAAGTATTACCCGAGTACGTATAATATAAGCCCTTCTCAATTTGAGAGGGGTTTTATTATTCACCAGATTATACTGAATTTTAGCAGCATCAGTAAATAGTTCATAAAAGGAGGAGGGTGAAAAACAAAAAACAAATTTAAAATTTAAAATTTTTATTGTTTTTTGAAAAATCATAATTTATAATACCAATATGTACAGACATATGAACATACGTACATACAAAGTCTTAATAATAATCTAAAATCGGAAGCTTAGAATCTATATTTCAAATCATTCAAAATTTTCAATAGTGCAATTGGTTTTGGTATGTTAAAAAGGTATTAAACGGAGAAATAAAAAACAAAATTTGAATAAAGAGGAATTAAAATGAAGGATTTAATTAACGAACATAGTGGCATTCCATTGTATTACCAAATAAAAGAGCTAATAAGGGAAAAAATCGAAAATGGTGAATGGAAAAGTGGTGATAAAATTCCGAATGAGGTAGATTTAGCAAAAAACTTTTCTGTTAGTAGGTCTACCATGAGGCAGGCTATATTGGAGTTAGTTAACGAAGGTATTTTAACAAGAAAGAAAGGTGTGGGCACCTTTGTTTCTAAGCCTAAAATTGAGGGAAACTTTATTAGCTTTACTTTTCCTGAGGAACTAGGTACAAAGCATACACCAATAAGTATAAAGGTTATAGAGGGTACAGCGGGGAAATTAAAAGTGCTTAATTTAAAAGATCAGGAAAAAGTATTTGAAATCATTCGCTTAAGATTTTTTAATGATGAGCCTGCTGCAATTGAGAAATCTTATATCCCTGTAAGTCTTATTCCTGACTTGCTTGATAATAATCTCGAAGGAAAGCTTATTGATTTAATAACTGAAAAATATGGAATTATAATGACAAAATATCAGAACTCTATTGAGCCTGTGCTACTAGACTCGTTTGAGGCAAAAATATTAGAAGTAGAACAAAATCAACCTGCTTTAAAGATAACAAAGTTAGTAATGACCCCACAAGGAAGCCCAGTTATTTTATTTACTAGTATTATTAGGGGAGACAGATGTAAAGTCCAATTTAGTTCAGAAATTTAACTCTGATATTAAATTGTTTCTTAGATATTAAATTCAAAGGAGTGATTTTTTTGAGAGAAAGATTAAAAGTGGATCTTTCAGAAGAGGTAATTAATTATCTTCTTTTGCCAGCTTTAGAGGCTGAGCAAAAGAGATCCTTTACTAATATTATGGATATTAATAAAGGACATTTAGTAATGTTAATTTCCAATGGAATTGTTACGCGTGTGGATGGGCAGAAAATTATGGAGGCGCTTGATGAGATAAATCAAAAGGGTGCCTCTAGTTTAGAATTAGACCCTAAATTAGAGGAGTTATATTTTAATATAGAAGCTGCTCTCATAAAGATAGTAGGTGTTGAGGTTGGTGGTCAACTTCATACCGGCCGAAGTAGAAATGATTTATATGCCACCTTGGCAAGGATGAACAGCAGAGATAATCTTCTGAGCATTTGTGAACAGATCATTAAGCTTCGAGAAGAAATTATTAAAATAGCTGAAAACACGCTTTATACTGTTTTGACAGGTTATACTCATATGCAGCCTGCAGAGCCAGTAACACTTGCTCATTATCTGTCGGCTATTCTTTCTGCATTAGAAAGAGACTTTAAACGATTTATACAATCCTTCAACCAGACCAACATCTCCCCATTAGGTGCCGGAGCAATGGCATCAACATCTTTTAATATTGACCGCAGAGAAACTTCACAACTACTAGGATTTAACAACGCAATGGCTAACTCAATTGATGGTGTGGCTTCTAGAGATTACGTTTTAGAAGCACTTTCAGCTATGAATATATTTATGAACAATTTAAGTCGTTTTAGTCATGACCTATACATATGGTCTACTGATGAATTTGGAATTGTTGAAGTAGGGGATTCAGTAGCTGCTAGCAGCAGCATCATGCCACAGAAGAAAAATCCAATTACATTAGAACATATCAAGGCAAAATCAGGACATATAATTGCTGCTTTAGTTTCAGCAACTAGTTGTTTAAAGAACACTTCTTATGGACATAGTCGTGATGCCACTGAAAGCTTTAAATATCTATGGGATGCTTTCTATGAGGTAGATTCTTGTCTTCACCTTATGACAGCGACAATCAAGACATTAAAATTTAATGAAGAAAAAATGTATATTCGCTCATTAGAGAACTTTTCAACAGTTACTGAGCTTGCTAATACAATCGTTCGCGAGGCAAATATTTCATTTAGAGAAGCACATCAGGTTGTAGGGCACCTAGTAAGTGAAATGATAGAAAAAAAAATACCGGTTTCTAAAATAAACTCAGAGATCGTTAAGGATATATCAAAATTAGTATTAGGTAGAGAAATAATTTTATCTAAAGACGGTATTCAAAAGGCTTTAGATCCGATAAGTAATGTCGAATCAAAGAATACAAGTGGTGGCCCAGCGCCAGAGGAAGTTAAAAAACAGCTGCAAAAATTAAATGAAGTACTCAAGCAAGATAAAGAATGGTTAAATGAGCATCAAGGTATTTTTCAATATAAAAAGCAACAATTGTCAAAAGTTCAGGTGTGAAAATACTAACTAGGTAAAGGGGGGCAAGATCTAATAGGTTTAGTAGAGTAATAAGGAAAGGGTTGAGTTAAAAGAATTGATAGGGGGAGAAAATTAAATGAAAAGCACATTGTCAAAGTTATTTATTATAGTTGCTGCTTTAACTCTTGCTCTTGTAGGTTGTTCTCAAAGTAGCACTTCGGAAACTAATGATAGCGGAAGTACTGATAAGGAAAAAGCAGAAGAACATAGATTGCTCTTAGGCACTTCTAGTCAAGGTGGTACTTACTATGTATGGGGAGGCGGCTGGGCCGATATTATCGGAAAGAATGTCCCAGGTACTGACATTGCTGTAGAAGTTACAGGTGGTCCAAATGCAAATATTCAATTAATTGAAAATGGAGAGATGGATTTAGGCTTTGTGACCGCTTGGCTTGGAGGCGAAGCCTATAACGGAGAAGGTTGGGCAGATAAAAAATATACTAAGATTCGTTCGATTTTTCCAATGTATGCTAGTGTCATGCATATGTACAGTTTAAAAGATAGTGGTATTACTAGCATTAGCGACTTTGATGGTAAAAATGTTAGTACAGGTGCTCCAGGAAGTACTAGTGCTGAAGCAGGAAATGGGCTATTAGAGGTATTAGGATCAGAGCCGGCTAGGGTTAATGCCATACCAACTAATACCGCAGTTGATGGTTTACGTGATGGAACAATCGATGCTGGTTTTGCGGTCACAGGAGTACCGGGGCCTTTCATGCTTGATCTTGAAACTACGCACGAAGTACAGCACATTGGTTTAACTGAAGATGAAATGAAAAAGGCACTAGAAAAGTATCCTTATTGGTCTGAGGCAACTATTCCGAATGGTACTTATAAGCACCAAGAAGAAGATATTTTACTGCCAGGCTTTTGGAACATAGCAATTGCATCATCTGAATTATCTGAAGATTTAGTATATAATCTAGTGAAAACAACATTTGAAAAACATGAAGACTTATTAGCAGTGGACCCAAGTGCAAAAGAAACGCTGGTTGAGAATGTTAAGTATAGTACTGTCCCGTACCATCCTGGTGCAGTTAAGTATTATAAGGAAGTTGGAGTTGAAATTCCTGATCACCTTATGCCTCCTGAATCAAAATAGAAATTTCTTATTATAGAAAGAAATTAAGGGATTTCGATAATTTTCCAAAAGGAGACTTCTTGGTTAATAAAAAAGGTCAAGGAATCCCCATTATAATTATATATAATCCTTTATTTTCTAACAAATAATATGTATCTACAAAATATGAGGATAAAAATCCCAAACTAAAGGAATCTGTTATCGGGAGGTTCGCCGTGTCTGAAGAAAAAATAGCTGATTTGATGATTCAAGAGAATTCTGGCTCAAGGAAAGCTCTTAGTGGGATAGAGTTAAAGCTTTTCACCCTTATAGCAGTATTTATGTCGTTATTTCACCTATATGTGCTAGGCTTTTATCCAATTACACCATGGGTTTTATACACAGTCCACTTAGGACTTGGGGCAATACTGATATTTATGATTTACCCAATGAGGAGGTCAGCCTATAAAAGCTTATTAGCTAGCATTATTGATTATATTTATATATTGCTAGTTTTATTTGCAGGTTCTTACCTAATTATTGAAATGGACGAATTAATTTATAGAATAGGTGTCGCCCCTACCCCATTGGACTTGTTAGTGAGCATCATTTTAATTGGAGCTGTTTTGGAAATTACCAGAAGAACAACGGGATTAATTCTCCCGATCCTAGCATTAATTTTTATCCTGTATGCACATTATGGAAAGTATATTCCTGGTGACCTTGGACACCGGGGGTATAGCTGGGATCGTATATTAAGTTATTTAAATAGTATGGATGCAATATTTAGTGTACCCATCGGTGCGTCCGCAACCTTTGTATTCTTATTTATACTCTTTGGATCTTTTTTAGGAGTGACTGGAGGAAGTAGGTTTTTTATAGACTTTGCAATTGGTGCAACTGGTGGAAAAAGAGGAGGGCCAGCCAAAGCAGCTGTTGTTTCAAGTGCTTTATTTGGTTCAGTTTCTGGAAACTCAGTGGCAAATGTGGTATCAACGGGTGTTTTTACTATCCCATTGATGAAGAAAATAGGTTATCCCTCCCGTTATGCTGGTGCGGTGGAATCAGTAGCGTCAACTGGCGGACAAATTATGCCGCCTATATTAGGATCAGCCGCTTTTATTATGGCTCAATTGTTAGGAACTTCCTATCTTAATATCGTTTACGCTTCTATCGTACCCGCATTATTATACTTTTTTACAGTCATGATTATGATTGATTTACAGGCGGCCAAATTAGGCTTAAAGGGTTTACCTAAAAATGAACTTCCGAACATAAAAAATGTTCTTATAAAAGAAGGTCATTTATTTATCCCATTGTTAGTTCTAATTTTTACAATGACCATTTTAAATACAAGTCCAATTAAAGCAGCAATTTGGGCAATTGCATCAACAATTATTGTATCTTTTTTTAAAAAGCATACAAGGATGACTTTTTCAAAACTCATTAATTGTTTAGCTGACGGTGCCCAATCTGCTCTTGGAATGATTGCGGCATGTGCAACTGCTGGGCTCGTCATAGGGGTTTTAAATTTAACAGGTGCTGGGCTAAAATTTGCTTCATTGATTTTATCATTAGCTGGGGATAATTTAGCATTGGCTTTAGTAATGACTATGTGTGCAACGATTATATTAGGAATGGGACTTCCTACAACCGCTGCCTACTTAATAACAGCCGCAGTTGTTGCCCCAGCATTAATTCAGATGGGAGTATCTCCTTTAGCTGCACATATGTTTGTATTCTATTTTGCTTGTTTGTCAGCGTTTACACCACCTGTAGCACTAGCAGCATACGCAGCTGCAGGTATTGCTGATGCGAAACCAATGCAGGTTGCAATGACATCCATGAAAATTGGAATTGTAGCATTTATCATTCCTTTTGTATTCGTCTATGGCCCAGCTATTTTATTACAAGGAACACCGACTCAAATTATTGTTTCTACATTGACTGCATTAATCGGGGCATTCGTACTAGCATCCGGCGTAGAAGGATGGTTTATAGGTAAGAAAGCAAATGTTTTGGTGAGAATTTTACTCATTGCCGCCTCCTTAACACTTATTGTTCCAGGGTTAATAACAGATACCATTGGATTAGGGTTAATTTTAGCTAGTATAATGGTTCAATTGTACTTTAGTTCCAAAAAAGTAGATCAAAATGTAACAAAAAAAATAAATGAAATAGAGGGATAAAATATGAAATTTACTATTATTGGAGCGGGAAATGGCGGACAAAGTATGGCGGCGCATCTTACACATCTAAATCATGAAGTCGCATTATATGATATTCAAACTGATTTAATTGCTAAAATTAAAGAAAATGGTGGTATTAAGGCAGAGGGTGTATTTGAAGGGTTTGCCTCTGTAACTGCAACAACAGATTTGGAATATGCTATGAGTGACTCCGAGATAATCATGGTGACAACTACTGGAACTGCACACAAGAGTGTTGCTCGTTCGATTGCTCCGTATCTGAAAGACGATCAGATTATCATGATATTCCCTGGCTATTGGGGAGCTCTTGAGTTTAGAAATATATTTAACGAAGTCGGAATGAATAAAAAAGTTTATGTTGCAGAAACGGAATCCCTTATTTATACTTGCCGCTATATTGAACCAGGACATGTTCGTATCAGAAAGATAAAGGAAAATTTAGAGTTTGCCACTCTTCCAGCAACTGACGCTTCCATTGTAAAGGAAAGACTAAAAGAAGTTTATCCGCAATTAGTTGCAACGGACAGTGTACTAACTACTACCTTAAACAACGTGAATCCTCAATTTCATGTACCTATATTATTATTAAATACTGGCAGAATAGAATCAGAGGGAGATTTCTTCTTTTACCCAGATGGTGCCACCCCTTCTGTTGTAAATGTAATTGAAGCAATTGAAAATGAACGATTAGAAATCGGCAGAAAATTAAATATAAATCTATCTACCTGTCCAGAACTTCTTAACAGATTCTATGATGTGGTTGAAGATAATATATACGATGCAATTCAAAACAATCCAGCTTATAAGACTGGTAAAGCACCAACAACGATAAATTACCGGTATATTTATGAAGATATTCCTTATG
Source organism: Bacillus sp. (in: firmicutes) (assembly GCA_031180405.1). GTDB lineage: Bacteria > Bacillota > Bacilli > Bacillales > Bacillaceae > Metabacillus. Next base: position 20,391 of record JAPSLU010000035.1, read on the forward strand.
GGTTACATCCATTTGTAAAGCTAGGTGAAAAATTAGGTGTAGAAACCCCTGCATCCAATTTACTTATTGATTTGGCATCCTTAATTAGAAAAGAAGATTTGCGAGCAAATGCCTTAGAATTAACTGATTTAGGTTTAGACAATAAAACACCAGAAGAAATCGTTGAATATCTGAAAGGAAATAAGAAGGCATATAATTAAATTACTGAATATTAAGTAAACAATTCTTGTAACTTAGTTACAAATGAAAGACCAAATCTACTAATGATTTGGTCTTTTATAATTTCACAATTTTACTGGAATAGGTGTTTTACTTATGTTCACTTATCTTCAACAAAATTTTCGATAACCGGGCGCGTTGTTGAGCGGCATAGGCAGGAAGTGATCATTTTTTTTAAGTCAAAAACAAAAAGTCTAATTCTCTTATGAGAAGAGCTTTTCTAATGTTGTAAAATTTGTAAAAAGGAATAACTTATCCTACAATGATAGTCTGAACTATAAAACTGTAAGCGGTTAATATAAGTTAAAAGAAGCAACGCATCCCATATTATATGAAGGAGCAAAAGATGATGAAAGAAAGGCAAAGCAAGAGCGGCAGTGTCGAAAAGGCACTTTCAATATTAGAACTTTTTTCTATGAAGACCCCTTCTCTAACTCTGGATGCTATTGCTGAAAGATCCGGGTTCCCAAAGCCTACTGTTTTTAGAATGCTATGCTCTCTGGAGAAGTTTGGTTATGTGAAGCGAGTTACATTAGAAGGACAAATGAGATTTAAACTAGGAATGGCCTTTATGGAAAAAAGCCAAATAGTTACAAGCGATTTTGATATTCGGGAGTACGCCAAGAGTGAATTACTTGAACTAAGAAATAAAACTGGCCTGTCCGTTCAGCTGGCGGTCAGGGATGGAGACCATGCTGTATATATAGAACAGTTTGAGTCACTTAATCCAATAAGAGTTTATCCTCAAGTAGGTAGGCGAGTACCTCTTTATGCAGCTGCATGTCCAAGGATTTTACTCGCATATTTGCCAGAAAACGAACAGGATTATATTCTAAGTAATTACGAATATACATCGTTTACGTCTAAAACAAAGATCAGCTATGATTCTATAAAAAAAGAGTTGAATGAAATAAAAGCAAAAGGGTATTCACTTAGCCATGGGGAACTTTATGAAGGCACAACTGCTATAGCAGTTCCTGTATTCGGAAAGTTAAAAGAGGTATTAGGTGCTATCAGCATGATTGGTATGTCTCAGGATTTTGAGCCCGATCATGTGGAGAAATTTATAGGACTCTTAAAAGAAACGGCCAGTAAAATAGAAAGTAATTTATAGACACTTCTAATTGATTAGAAGTGTTTTTTTTAATTTTTTCAATATTTTGAAGGAATGAGGGAGTTTTTGTCGAAATTATTTTAAAAATGAAATACATATTCCAATAATTGAAATGGAGGGATAAAGTTGGAGACAAATAAGGTTATTAGCAGAAATGAACTGAATGGAGAAGGTCATGGCCAGCTTCATAGAAGTCTAGGTTTTGTGGATTTGTGGAGTGTCGGTGTTGGAGCCCTCATAGGAGGAGGAATCTTTACAGTAATAGCCCCGGCAGTTGCGCAAGCAGGACCAGCCCTTTTTGTTGCTTTTCTAATTGCCGGTATTATTGCCATATTATCAAGCATGAGTTATTCAGAACTTGCCTCGATATGGCCATATGAAGGTGCCTCATATGCATATTCAAAATTTGCCTTTTCACCGATCCATAAGGACTTGGGAAGGTTAATGGCACTTTGGTGTTCAGGTTTATATTTTCTTTCCTTCGCCTTTGCAGCTGGAGCCGTAAACTTAGGATTTGCGGGATATTTTAATTATATATTCCCATCCTTACCGGCAACGGTAGTGGCACCACTCATTTCCATCTTAATCACTGGATTGCTTTTAGTAGGAATAAATGCTACTGGAAAAATAAACACAATCTTCTCAGTTATTCAGGTCATTTCTTTATTTGCGATTGCTATTATTTCAATTGCTTCTAACCCAGTGGGGCCTTTTCTGCAAAGTGATTTTCTTCCCAATGGATGGACCGGAGTCTTTGCTGCTACAGCATTGATTGCATTTGGACAAATGCAGGTTGAGGCTGTTCTGACATTAGGAGAAGAAGCTAAAAACCCTAGAAGGAATTTGCCATTAGCTCAGGTTTCTGCCCTGGTTACAGTAGTTATTTTATATTGCTTAACTGGCTATGGGGTAGTTTCCGCAGCCGATATCACTGCTCTGGCGGAATCTAAAGCACCTCTATCTTTAGCTGTTGAGAATGTGCTTCCTGGTCTTGGTGCTGTTCTGATTGCCATCGCAGCTTTAACAGCAACCGGTACTTCAACAATCGGATGCTTGCTGGGGTCATCTAGAATGCTTTTTGCGGCAGCAAGAGAAAATGCTGTTCCTGCTGTTTTTGGGAAAATTAGCAGCAAAACGAAAGTTCCAGTCTACGCAACGGTTTTTACTGGAATCATTGCACTTGGAGCAACTCTAATGAGTACCTTTGGCTATGGGAAAGCTATTTCGATTGCAGTAGGTGCAGCTGTATTTTCTAACTGGCTGATGATGGGTTTGATGAACATTGCTCTCATTGTCGTAAGGATTATGCGGCCGGAAATTAAGGCAGAATTCCGCTTTCCTTTAAACATAAAAAATATACCGGTACTTGCAGTCATCGCGGCGATTGCCTCTTTTTGGATACTGACTTATATAGAGACTATACCTTTATTGATAGGAATAGGGTGGATTATCTTAATTACGTTCTGGTATTACTTATATTCAAGAAAACGCTGGAACTACCTGGATGAAGAAGACTTAAATAGGTTATCAGAATAATCGAATGAAAGGATGAGAGAATTGAAAAGTATATGGCTTCAAGAAAACAAATGGGAAGATGTAGAGGCGTATTTACAATCAAATAAAACAATCATTGTCCCTGTGGGCAGTGTTGAACAGCATGGGAAACATTTGCCGCTTGGTACTGATTCCTTCGTAGCTATAAAGGTGGCAGAGGAGGCTGGCAAACGCACAGAAACGTTGGTGGCTCCTCCGAACTGGACAGGCTGGGCCCCTCATCATATGGCATATCCAGGAACAATAACATTAAGACCGGAAACGTTAACGAACTTGATGTATGATGTTTGTAAAAGCTTAATCTATCATGGATTCGAAAAGATCATCATCGTAAATGGACATCGAGAGGCAAATTTACCCCCGTTAAAGATTGCCATTACTAAGCTTCGCAACGAGACAGGGGCGTTTTTATCAATTGCAGATCCATTTTATATAGCTGATCAGGTTGCCAGGAAAGTTAAAAAGTCAGAACCTGGCGGAGTTGGTCATGCAGCTGAAATGGAAACTTCCCATATGTTGTTTCTTCATCCGGAGCTCTGTGAAATGGATAAGGCCGTAAAAAATGTAAGTGAAAAGCATAGATTTTTACAGCATGATCCTTTTGTTGAGGGAGACCGTATATTTGTTCCGAGTGATGTGGGTGTGTATAGAGAGGGATCTCTCAATGTAGGGATAGTAGGTGATCCTACTGTCTCTACTAAAGAAAATGGGGAAACTTATCACCAAGAATTGATTTCAAATATGGTGGAGTTTATTGAGTACTGCAAGAATGATGTAAAGGTTGAGATTAGAAAAAGGGAAATTCCGCTATAAATTATAGACAAAAAGGAGTTAGCAAAGTGCTGACTCCTTTTTCATTTTTTTCTTAAATCGCTAGTCTCCTCAGCTTATAAGTATCAATAATATCAGGTACTACAGTTTCCAAGAAATAGATAGAGGAGAACGATTGCTGACTTGTTGGAATCTAATAATTAGGAGGAAGGGCCTTACCCTAAACATTTCTTTTTATAAATCCGATACAAGATATGGGTGATAATATGTATGGCAGCTTAGGAGGAAACTTAAGAATTCAGCGATTTAAGAAAAACCTCACGCAAGAAGAAGTGGCAAAAGCAATTGGGACATCACATAGTATGATAGGTAGATATGAAAGAAATAAAACACGTCCAAGAAGAGGTACTCTTCAAAAGCTTGCTGATTTTTATGGTGTCTCAGTAAATGAGTTAGAAAACTAGTGTTTAATCATTTTCATAATATACAACCTGAAGAAAGTGCAAAGTTACAGAAGATAAAATGAAGGGGAATTATCCCCTTCATTTTTAGATAAAAGAACTTTTTCTACCTAAATATAGTTATGGGAGTTCTATCAGTACTCATATTAGATATTAGTTGAAATAAATAAAGAAATATCTTTTGTTTTGCCAAAAATTATTTTTTCCACTTAGCAACTAACTCTCTAAATAATGGATTAAACTCTATTGTAACCACCCAGGCAAAGGCTAAGACAATCATCGAAACTAAGCTTATTGTTTTTTGGAGAAAAAAACTATTTATTATAAACAAATAGGAATTTGCCACTGTGAAACATATTCCTAAAATATAAAGAATGACTAAATTAGACGGCATCTACATTAACTCCACTTAATTGTTGGAAAAGCTCCATGAAATAGGAAACTACTTTATTATTTTCAATGTTTATTACAAACTCCCTCTGTCCGGAATAGGATAAATACCTCCAGGCGGCGCTAGACAACAAAACTTTTTTATTATCAATAATCGCAAAGGAAGTATCACCTTGCAATTCTGGAGAAGCAGATTGCCCTAATTGAAAGACATTTACGCCATAATTAGTTAAATATTGAGCTATGTGCACATTTTCTTTCACATGTAAGTCTAAAGCAATATTTACTGATATATTCTTTAGGCTTGCCTCACAAAGTAAAGTTATTAAGTTAACATCTGTAATGACTGGGGTAGAAATATAAACGTTTTTATTTAATTGCATAATTTCATTTTCAAGGAGTTTAGGTATATCAGATCCCCAATTAATCACTAATGAATGTTCTCCAGGAACTTTGCCGCTGTCAGGTTTTTCTTCATTTCCATCTAGCAGATTTAAGGACTGTTTATAATTTATTAAACCTTTTCCGTATGAATATTTATCTTCATTTAGCTTTAATGCCCCTTCCATCATTAATTGCTTTATTTCGTCCGGTTTCAAATTATTCCTTTGTTCAAGAAGTAACGCAGCCATCCCAGCAGCAATAGGGGTAGCCATTGAAGTGCCTGATAACGTAAAGTAATCTTCCCCTATACGGTAGTCTGGTTTGAGTCTATCTGTATAAGAGTTTGGGGCACGGAGAGCAATAATATTTGTGCCTGGGGCAACAATATCCGGTTTATCAATGCCTTCAATTGTTGGACCTCTACTAGAAAAGTCTGCAACCGAATCATCTATATTATCAATGGTATCCTTATCATCAATTGCACCAACAGCAATCAATTTAGGATGGACTGCGGGGCTTCCTATTGTCTGTTTGCTAGGACCACTATTTCCGGCAGCTACCAATACGGTCATTCCTAAATCCCAAGCCTTTTCAAGAATTAAACAAAGCGGATCTTTTTTATAAGATTTTACAGGGTATGAACCTAACGAAAGAGAAATTACCCCTATATTGTAATGGTCTTTATTGTCAATCATCCATTGAACCGCAGAGATAATATTTGACGCACTTCCTCTTCCCATTGAATCAAGTACTTTTGCAGCAACTAAATTCGCTTGTGGGGCAGCTCCCTGGTATTTTCCATCGCTTGATGTCCCATTTCCAAGAGCGCAACCTGCTACGTGAGTTCCATGTCCATTATCATCGTAGGGATCTTCCTGGCCATTAATAAAATCTTTAAAAGCAATTATTCTATTTTTGGGAGTTACTAAGTCTTTATGAGGATAAACACCTGTATCCAAGATTCCAATTGTCACACCTGCACCAGTATGTTCTGTTTCATTCGCGTCTAAATCTCTTTGTACTCCAATGGCATTCACTGCTACATCTAACAATGCCCACACATCTCTATCATAAGTAATCCTTACTATTGAATGGCTATTGATTAAGTCTGTTAAGGAATTTAAATCGGTCTCAATAAGATAAGTGTTAATTGCACTAAAGTGTTTTTTTACATCACAACCACAACTTACTAAAAAGTGCTTTGCGTCTTCTGATTCCTCATTTTTCACCTCAATTAGCAGCTTAACCTTTTTATTTAAATCATTTTGTTCCTGTAATGCTTTAATTACAAACTCATCACACTTAGACATTGTTCCATGCATAAATAATCCTCCCTTTTTACCGTTATATTTATTAGGAAAAAAGAGAGTAAAAAATACAACCTAATTGAAGGAAAAAGTTCAAAAAATATTGATGTTATTCAAAATCTTGAACTGATTTCTAAATTTATACATAAAATTTAGAAGAAAAATATAAAACAGTTTATAAAGTTGAATAATGATTAATTTCGTTGTTTTGGTCGAATAGCATCCCTAAACTTTACTTGTGATTAAAATAACGTGAAGGGAGGAGGGAAAGTGTATCTGTATTCTTGAACCTTCTGAATCCATTGCTAATTCGATGTTTTAGTGAAACCTCTAGAAAATAATAAATTTAAAAAGCAGGATGTTGATAAAGTCTACATCCTGCTTTTTAATAACCTTTTTCAGTACGACCTTAGAAAATAGAGAGTTTGTGCGACTTAAAGATATTTGGAGGCTTAAGTTTGGTGTAAGGGCTTAATGCAATTGAACCACTACATTAGACCCCTATCCAAACTTTTTTAATATTTTTCT
>JAPSLU010000036.1 GCA_031180405.1 Bacillus sp. (in: firmicutes)
TTACCCGTATGAAGAACTTTTCGCGACCAACCTCACCGGGTTTGGTCCTTCATCACCCGTATGAAGGACTTTTCGCGACCATCCTCACCGGGTTTGGTCCTTCATCACCCGTATGAAGGACTTTTCGCGACCATCCTCACCGGGTTTGGTCCTTCATCTCTATCTTATTTATCCCAAATCAACACTCGCACAGGTGTCGGATTATAAGCATTACAGGGATTATTTAACTGAGGACAATTACTAATTAACGCAATAGTTTTCACAATCGATTGGACTTCAACATAACGTCCCGGAGCCGAAACACCGTCAGCAAATGTTAAGCCACCCTGTGGTGTTACTGGTACATTCATGAAAAAGTTAATATTCGGTGCTAAATCACGTTTTGTATAGCGTTCGTCATATTTTGCGAGTTGTAGCATGAACGTATCACGGCAATTATGCATTGGTAATGTGTCATGTGAATAACGAACTGTATTACTTTGAGCTGAACATGCACCACCTAATGTGTCATGACGACCACATGTATCTGCGACAATTTTTAATAGCTCTTTATTGGACTCGGAGCGTAATATAGTTCCTGTTGAAAGATAAATATTTTGTTGGCCAGCTATAGTCGCCACTGCACTATAGTGATCCTCTGGATCCTCTGCGTTATAAAAGAGAGTATCTGCTGCTTGATTTCCCTCTAAATCTACGATTCTTAAAACCTGATTTGGCTGTAATTCGTGCATCCATCCTTCACCTGCAGGAATGACGTAATCATAGATTGCTTCTTCTACTTTTCTTGAGCTCTCTGTATAGTTTAAAACCGCCATGGTTTCATCCTCCTTTAAATTTCTTTAAAATTTAAACTCTATTATTTCAATACGACTGATTTCGATTTACCTAGCAACACGAGATACTCCCATGTATTTTCAAACGCTCTTCGATTTTCCGGGCGGAAGTTTAGACAAATATCATCTTCTTCAACAGGACTTGCTTCGAAGACTTCAATCTTTATTGGTACGGAAGGATATGCTGTGCTTGGATCAAGAGAATTTGGCGTGTTAGAGAAAACAAATAACGTATCCAGTTCCGTTCTTAGCGTGACAGTCGCACCTTCTAGACAGTGATTTTCTACAAAATGCATACCTCCATCTTCATCACAATATACCTTTGAAAATAAGTTGAGTGCTGGAACAATGTCCCGAACTCCTAACCCATTTCTCACAAGCTCAACAGAGAAATTTTCTTCACCACTTCTTAACCAATCATTTCGTAGCTCCTGGTATGACGTGACACCATACTTTTCATCTGTTTGTTTTCGTGATGTATATCCAGAAATACTGTCATGCCAGCCTAAACTATCCTCAATAATGCTGGTTAGTACTCTTCCGTTATCACTCATGAGCACATGCCCCTTTGTTAGATGAGATGTATGCTGTGCTTTTAAGGTGTCTGGCATGTTGTACCGTTCTGTTAAATGGTCCGCGTGGTACATAAGTGTTGAAAGATTTGCTCTATCTCCTAGAGCTGTGAAGCGAACTAATTTCCCTTTGCCAATTGTTCCTGACCATTTTCCACCTGCAGGGATTGTTTTGTTAAAAATGCTATTCATATGAAGTTTCCTCCTTTAAATTTTAAGAATAAAAAAAGATAAAAGCCTAGGAGATCAACGTCTCCCAGGCTTTTATCCCTCCGTGTATATAGCTATAATACGGTATAGCTATACGCTCTCTCTCGGTCCAGACTTCTTGTTTTGAATGAGGGGATATTCGCACAAGAACGGAACCCTAGACAGCTTTTTCCTTCTCAGTCGAGAAGCTTTATTGAACTATTCTGTAAATTCATTATAGTATGCCTTGTTAGATATTCATAACGATATGTCAGACTTTCTGACACATTTTTTTATTTTATCTATTTATTATGGCAACTTTTCCTTTCGTTACGTCAGAATTAAGCTTTTTAACTAGACTTGTACGAATCCCCATGTAAACAAATCCTACTAAAATCCAAGCAACACCTATTAAAAGTGTTTGTTTTTCAAGTAAAGTTAATAACCATCCAATAAAACAAGCACCAATTAGCGGAAAGATAAGATAAAGAAATGTTTCTTTTACTGATCTTCGCTTATTTCTTACGTAATAATGAGCAATGACAGAAAGATTAACAAATGTAAAAGCAGTTAAGGCACCAAAGCTAACAAATGTAACAGCTGTATCTAAATCAATTGCGATCGAGAAAAACGAAATGATTGTGACAAATACGATATTCAATACAGGAGTTTTATATTTAGGATGTAAATAACCAAATACCTTGTTCGGTAATACGGATTCCCTTCCAAGTGCAAAAAGGAATCTTGTAACACTAGTTACAGAAGAAACACCTTGGGTAAAGGTTGCAACAATTAATACTGTTGTGAATAATGCGCTTAGTAAATTCCCCCCAACCATTTGAATCATTTCAAATGAAGCAGTTTCTACATTTACAAACGTGAAGTTCGGATAAGCAATTTGAGTTAAATAAGAAATCGTGATGTATAGTACAGCCGCAATACAAACAATCATAAAAATCGCTTTAGGAATTGTTTTTCTTGGGTTAACGGTCTCTTCAGCCATCGTTGTCACAGCATCAAACCCTAGAAAACAGAAGCAAATTAGAGCTGCACCTGAAAAAACCGTGGAAATGGAAAAATCACTAGAGAAGAAAGGCTGCAGGGAGAATAACGCCATTCCATCCCCACCGATAATGATATCCTTTGCTACAAACGTACAAAAGAATAATATAAAGATGATTTGAAAAATAACCGAAAATCCACTAACTCTCGCGACAGATTTTATTCCAATAATATTTACAAACGCTAAAATTAAGTTTAATAATATGATCCACACATAGACTGGAATACTCGGGAACTGAGCATTTAAAAATAACCCAAAAGTTAAACATGCAATAATTGGCGAAAAGATATAATCAAGGAGAAGTGCCCATCCTACAAGAAATCCCATCTTAGGATTAATCGCTTTTTTGGTATATGTATAAGCTGACCCTGAGATAGGATAAGCCTTTACCATCCTACTATAGCTATATGCTGTAAAAAAAATTGCTATAAATGCGACTACATAGGCAGCTGCAAGCATCCCGCCTGCTGCTTCAAACGCTACCCCATACACCGTGAAAAAGATCATCGGCGTCATCCATGCGAGACCTAAAAAAACAATACCGAACGTATTAAGCGATTTTATAAACTCTGTTGGTTGTGTGTTCATTAAACCCTCTCCCTTTATTTCGAATATTATGAACCTATAGTCTAACGTCATTTAAAACTTAATTACTTTAAAGTGATAAATGAGTTTTGGTTTTCATTATAATGTCAGAAAATCTAACAGATCAATTACTATGTCAGATTTTATAACAAACTTATTCTACCTTAAACCTTCCAACAGTCGATTGAAGTGATTCTGACATTTTTGCTAAGTTTTCTGCTGATGATATTTATCTCTTCAATTGAAGCAAGCTGTTCCTCAGATAAAGCCGCAACATTTTGAATTGTTGCAGAAGCTTTCTTCATCATTTCGATAAACCACCTATAGAGACAACACTGTCATTAGCTCCTTCTGCCATATCTTGAGCTAGCATGGAAATATCCTCTATCTGATGAGTTACTACTTCAATCGGACTTAAATATCTTCTCAAATATCTGACTCGCCTCATTAACGGTTTGAAGTCCAAAACCAACTTCACCTTGGCCATTTATCATAAAATGAATCACCGTTTCTGTGCTATCATGTATGTCATAAATGATTGTCATCATTTTACTCGCAGATACTTTTGATTCCTCTACTAATTTTCTAACTACATCTGCAACTACAGCGAAGCCCTTACCTTGCTGAATATTATCCATACTTTCCATAGATTTAAGAATAAGTTCATTTCCATTTTTAGCTTCATTCATTGAGACTTTACTGATTCATAGACTATCACTCCTATTTCTTTTGTTTTTTGATGAACCATTTTGAATGTTTGAAATTTAAGATCATAAAAGGGGAAAATGGCTTTTTTTAGGGAAAAATAAAAGCCTGGGAGATGTCGTCTCCCAGGCTTTTATCCTTCCGTGTATACAGAAAACAAATTGTTTTCCATACGCTCCCTCTCGGACCAGACTTGGTCAATGACCAACGGAACCCTAGACAGCTTATTCGTTCACACCCTCGAAATACGTAAGCGGCTGGTTAGCCCCGACTTTCCAGTAGTGAACCTTTATATTGTTAATAAATTTTAAATGGCTTTGTTAAGTTGAAGTATAGAGGGGTTAAAGTCACCTCGCAATTATCATGTAACAAAGTCTTACATAGTTTCTTAAGTATATAGATCTAGTTTTATCATTTAGATAGTGAAAAAAGCATAAAAAATCATACTCTTATGCTTTTTTGTATCTTATTTAATTTTGTTTATTTCATCTACTAGCCTATTAATAATAAAGCTCACATCATCTACCTCAATGGTTAATGGGGGTGAAAGAGTAAGTACATTGTTATAGCCTGCAACGGTTGCTCCATTTTTCCCAATGATTAGCCCTTTCTCTTTACAACCTGCGATTACTTGGTTAACCAACTTCAAATCTAAGGGTTTTTTAGATTCTTTATCAGTGACGAGTTCAATTCCAATGAGGAGACCTTTCCCTCTAACATCCCCAACAAAAGGATGATCCTGTAGTTTCACTTTTAATTCAGTAAGCAGGTTTGCGCCGATTTCTTTCGAGCGAGAAAAAAGATTTTCCTTTTCCATGATTTCAAGATTTTTTAATGCTAATGCACAAGCAGCGGGATTTCCCCCAAATGTATTCACATGGCGTAAATAATTATATTCCTCTGTGCCCATGAATGCTTCATAAACCTCTTTTTTCACTGCTGTTGCAGAAAGTGGCAAATACGCACTTGTAATTCCCTTTGCCATTGTAATGATATCTGGCTTTACACCATAATTTTGAAAGCCAAAAGCTTCACCTGTTCGACCAAATCCACAGATGACTTCATCAACAATGAGTAAAGCTCCGTGCTTTTCACAAACATTTTTCACACCTTGCATATAGCTGTCAGGAGGCATTAAAATCCCTCCACCTGTAATAATCGGTTCCATAATGACAGCGGCAATTGTTTCACTTAATTCCCACGTTAGCACCTGATCAATTACTTGAACTGACTTTAGTTCAAGTGGTGAAAGTGTTGGATCTTCAGGTGTTCGATAGCTATCTGGAGGAGGAACATGTATAAAACCCGGTGCTAATGGTTCATAGCGATATTTACGCTGAGCCTGCCCTGTTGCCGCTAAAGCACCAGCCGTATTACCATGATATGAACGATATCTTGAGATAATTTTATACCGATTATGTTCTCCTTTTTGTTGGTGGTATTGTCGAGCAATTTTAAAGGCAACTTCATTAGCCTCTGATCCACTATTGGAAAAAAAGATTACGTAATCGCCACCTAGCAACACATTCAATTTTTCAGCAAGATCAATTGCAGGTGTATGACTTTGCGTTAATGGAAAGTAGGCTAGCTTTTTTAATTGTTCATAAGCAGCCTCTGCTAACTCTTCTCTACCGTACCCAACGTTTACACACCACAATCCTGCCATCGCATCCAAATATTTTTTCCCATTAACGTCTGTAATCCAAGCTCCATCTGCTTCTTTTATAACCATCGTCGAATCAGGATGATACGGCTTCATCGAATGCCAGACATATTTTTCATCTTTTACTAAAAGGGGATCATTGGTCTTATTTACAGTTTTCAATACAATACCTCCTTATCAAAAATTGGTATAAACCTATTATCAAACATCTCGAGAACTCGTTCATTAGACACTTTGTAAAGCGACAAGAAGGAATATTCCTACATAATGGCTATATTAGAGAGGGGGGGATCATTTTTTAGTTTGCAAAAATCTTCGTGGGCTATATCAAATTTTGGCTTATCAGTTAAACTTCCATAATATTACTTCACTACTTGCAAAATGGTAAAGAAGGCGTTAAGTTTACCTTAATTACAATTGAAAAGGGTGCTATCATTAGCACCCTTAGACGTAATTAAAATGTTTTTGCTAAATCCTTCGCTCGAGCAATCCCGTTTGCTTTAATTTCTTCCGCTTTATCTGGCATTGCATTATGCCCTTCGATAAATAACCCTTCGAATGAAGGGACACCAAAGAAATTCATGATTACATTCAAATAACGGTGACCCATTTCAACTTCTGCGGCAGGTCCTTCAGAGTAGATACCACCTCTAGATTGAATGTGAAGTGCTTTTTTATCTGTTAAAAGGCCAATTGGACCCTCTGCCGTGTATTTAAATGTTTTACCAGCAACACAAACAGAATCAATATAAGCTTTCATAACTGGTGGAAATGAGAAATTCCACAATGGTGTAACAAACACATACTTATCACCTGAAATAAATTGTTCACTTAACTCATTAAGACGTCCAACCTTTGATTTTTCTTCTTCTGATAACTCGTCAAAGCCTTTCCCAGTTTGTAATTTCCCCCAGCCGCTAAACACATCTACATCGATATGGGGAATATTTTCTTTGTACAAGTCAATATGAACAATTTCATCATTAGGATTTGCTTCTTTGTAGGAATCAATAAAAGCTTTACCTGCTGCCATACTAAATGAAACTTTCTCATCATGAGGATGTGCCGTAATATACAATAATTTTGTCATGTTATCATCTTACCTTTCATTTTTTAGTCATTATAGTTTGAGCCAAAACTTCAAAAATAACCTAAAAGGAAATTCTTTAAAAAATAAAAAAGGACTTGCCTTATAGTAGACAAGTCCTTTACTCAGTTATTCATTTATATTTATTTCGTATGGGTTACCTATGATATTTTTTCTCATTTCATCCGTTATTTCGAATGCTTGATTGTCGTTCGTTTGGTTTGTTGAAACAAATTCAGTAGAACTACTTCCATCATAATGAAGTGGTTTTCGATTCATTTTTCATGCCTCCAACAAGTAATTTTCACAAATAATAGTATAAACATTTATCTTACATTTTATTTACAAAGGCTCTTTTCTGAAATATTGTTGCTAATTGACCTAATTATCTATTAGAATAAGCTGTTTTGTAGATATAAGGTACGTTTCTAAGAAGAAAAGATGCCACTATACTTGATATAGGGCTGTTTACACCAAGTTACTAATAGCAACAAAGTATACGAAAACAGCCTTTCTGAAAGATTGTTGCTATTTTAAAAAGCAGTATTTTTAACGTATAAAAGGAAAAGATGCCACTAGACTTCATATAGTGCGTGTTGGTACCTTCAAGTTATTAATAACAACAAAGTTTGCGAAAATAACCTTTACAAAAAGCACTTAATTATTTTGCGAATTTTCGTAATTAAATTCCGGCGGGAGAATGATAGTAAAGTTCTTTTCTATTTTTGGTCAAAAATTCATGTGCAAGTAGCATAAACTCCAATTCTAGTCTATTCTTCGCAGCCATAAAATCTCCACCTAAGATCGCTTCTAGCTTTTCGATTCGATGGTAAAGGGTTTGCCTGACAATGAATAATCGTTTTGATGTTTCTTGTTTTGATCCATTACATTCTAAATATGTTTTTAACGTCGTCAGTAGCTCTCCATTATATTTTTTATCATATTCAATTACTGGTTCTAAATATTCAAAAACGGTTTCCTCTAAATCACCTTGTTTTTTTAATAAAGTTAGCATTCGAAACATGTGAAGATCTTGATAAAAATGACTTCGATTCTCTTTATCCACAAAATCTTGAAGATCTAGAGTCTCTTTCGCCTTTAGATAACTTTTATGAATATCTATTATGCTTTTTACATACTGACCTGCTCCAATTACTAATTCTGAAAAGCTTTTTCTGCTTTGAGAATCATGGATCTTTATTCTTTGAAAAGCTTTTGTCATCCGCTGCTTCCAATTATCAGACTTGCGCTTATCCAATGTGATCACAACTAAATGCTCGTTTGTTTCGGTAAAGAACAAATAAAAACCAAATTGCTCAAAGATTGTTCTTGTAATTAGCTTAAAATATGTTAATTCCTTAGGAGGGAAATGACCTACATCTTTATTTCCTTTACATACCCACACAACTCCTCCAGTCAAAGAAGATGGAATATTTTTGGACATTAATTGTTCTATTAGAAAATCCTTTCTTATATCACCATTTAGCCATCTTGTTAGCCATTCGATTTCCTTATCTAATTTTTTCTCACTCACATATAAATCTCTCAACCAAAACTGACCAAGGATGGTTGTTGTCCGATCAAGAATTAGCGAATCAAATTCATTAAGCTCCCTTTTACCAGAGATAATAGCAACTTCTGCATATGTGTCGCCAAGTATTTGTACAGGTTTTTGGATTGTGTCCTCATTTGCCTTTTCAATTATATTTAAAACCTTTGTTTTTTGCTTTTCGTTCATACATGGTATAAATTCAACAGTGCCATTTTTAAATAAAATGACAACCTGTACGTCTAAGTAGCTTTGCAACAAATTGATAAATTGTTCGTGATGATCGGCTTCTAACATCATTTCATTTAATTTTTGAGAATATTTTTCTAAGTCTGAGAGGAGTTGATATTGTTTGTTAATAATGAGGGAATGAATATCTTGTGTAATTTCCACGAATAACACTTCATGTTGGAATAAAATAACTGGAAACTGATGAAGATTTGCTAGTTCAATTACTTTTTGAGGAATTTCTTTAATATATGTATTCATTTCAATACATAAGCCTGCAGCATGGCATGCGATTAACTGTTCAACAAAGACATACAACTGATCTAGCTGCTCCTTCCAACCTAATCCAGTCGTTAAAATGAGCTCATTTCCTTTTAATGGATGATGATTACTTTGAACAACTTCAACAACATTGACCCATTTCAAATGACGATTCAATCCATCGGCACCCGCTACTACCTCTGATTGTTCAAAATGCTTTCGCATGAGTATTTCTTCAACAGTGATATATGATTTCATCGGCAACCACCTTTTTTTCTAATTGAACCTATTATAAAGAGTAAAGGACAGAAACAACCATGAAGTTGTTACATTTAGTTACAGAAGAATCGTTTTACATTTATGAAAACTTTTCTACTACTTCTTCATTTGCCCTTATATAATAGTAAAAACATCAAGCATCTGTAGATCTAGAAAGGAAGCGCACCGAATAACAGGTAAGGATTTCAGCTGTATTGAAAAGAATGAGGTGAATAAATGAAAAAGTTCATTAGCGTTAAATTAGCAAGCAACATAATCATTACAATTTTTACAATTGCTCTTGGTATGCATGTCCTAATACTTTTAAACATATTACCTCATGATTTTGTTTGGGGAGGGAGAGTTACTAGTAAAAGTAATTTACTTGTATTGGAGACTATTTCCATTGTCCTGCAACTACTTTTTATTTTCATCATTGCTGTAAAAGCCGGATATATCCTCAAAGGAAGGTTCAAAAGAACGGTTATTATTGGAACATGGACTATATTTGGAGTCATGCTTCTTAATACGATAGGAAATTTAGCCTCATTCTCTAGTTTGGAAACAATCGTCATGACCCCTTTAACAATTTTTCTTGCGCTGTTAGCATTCAGACTAGCGATAGAAAAGTAGAGAACAGAACAAACCCTTGCCCTGTTCTTTACTTTTCTACTTGTTGTTGTTTCATAATCAAAAGAGTTGAAAAATACTTTCTCGCCTCAGCATTTTTAATATGAAGCTGTCTAATTTCTTTTTCACCACTGTCTTGTATTATTTCAAAATCAATAAATGCACCACTAAAGTTTTCTGTTACCCGTGCAATCGTAAATCCTTGATCATACAGGCTGTCAATTTTTCCTTTTTCAAGTAAGAATTCCTTATATTCAGACATTAGGAATCTCCTCCATCTTCTAGATCTTCTCTGTAGCCGGATCTACCGGAATTACAACTTCATGCTCAGTATCCACTTCAGTCTCAATGCTCCAATTTCGACCAACTGAAATTCCTAGATACTTTTCATCATTTGGTTCCAGGAGTTCCGCTTGTTTATATTTTTCAAACCACCAAAACTTCCCTAGCAGATAGTAGCTTATTCCTCCTACAGCAAGCCCAACCAGGAATGAGTAATTTGTAAAAATAACCGCTGCACCTCCTCCAAGAATCCATGAGATTATTCCAGCCCAGTTAACTCCATTCAGGTAATGAAATTGTCCTTTATTTTCGTAAAGCTCAGGAACATTCACACGGCGCTTACGAATTAAATAATAATCAGCGATTAATATTCCTACGATTGCAGACAGGACGCCACCTATTATTAGTAGGATTTGGGTAATGATGCCAAATAAACTCCATGGCTGTACAACAATTCCTAATATGCCTGCAGCAACTACTCCTGCCCAAAATGGAACTTTGGGTCCCCCAACATTTGAAAAGATTGTTGCTGCAGGTATTAAGTTTGCCGTGATATTTGTTGACCATTGCGCAAAAACAATCATTAATAATAGAATACCTAAAATAAGTCCACTAGCAGATTGCTGCAATGCGACAACTGGATCGTAATTCGAAACAGCAACATAAGAGACTGCACCAATTACCACCATAAAGGTTTGAACAATTGGATAGGCAATTAAATTTCCTGCAATCTGAGCTTTATTTCGTTTAAACCAATTTTTTTCATTTATTGGAGCCTTTACAAACCTGGATAATGAAGGCATATCAGCCGTTAACGTTCCCCAAAAACCCATATTAGACATAATTACGACCATAAAGGCAGTCACCGCAGCCCCACCTGTTACGGGACTCTCAACCCAAGACCACACCTCACGACCTTGTTGAATTGCTTGGTCTGACAATGTAAAATACATCCAGCCAGAAATAATAATGATGATTGGTGCTGCTAAGTCTGCAAAGCGTTCAACAGCCTTTATTCCTAATGCCGTGTTTACAACTTGAAGGGTGGCAAAAATAATGAAACACACAAACCAATTATCGAATCCTACCATAGTGGCTAATATAGCATTCATTGCGGTCGATCCAAAATACGTATTTACTCCAAACCAACATGATGCGACAAACCCACGAACAATGGATGGAATATGAGTCCCAACAGTTCCAAAGGGTGCCCTCATGTATACAGGAAAAGATAGGCCGTGCTCCACACCGATATCTCCCGTCATTGTCATTAAAAAGCCTAAGGCAACCGACCCAACAATTGTTGCGAGTACAACCCAACCTAGAGACAAGCTTTGTACTCCAGCACCACCGATCGCAAAAGCTGCCAATACAACCGCCATCCCTACCCAAATAAACGAAAAACCAACAGCACCAATCTTCTTTTTATCATGTGAAATTGGTAAAAGATCTGGAGATTTCAAATAATTGTTAGCCATTCAAGTAGCCCCCTATTTTCATTTCATTTCTAAAAAGGAACATATAAACATTGCAAGATGTACTTGAAGTGAACGTGTAGAATTTTTAGGTGGTAGAAATAAGGCATTCCGACATAATCGAATGCCTCTATGTGAAATGACGTGTTAGATTGTGCATAAAAATTACAAAGGTACTCTCATCTCTTGATTAACACTAAGCTTTTGCCCATATTTAGCCCTTTTGATAAATTGTCCATTGCCAGCTTTTCCAACAAATGTTTTATCACGAACCACAAATTTACCCCTTGATAAAACAGAGATAGGTTCTCCTGTCACCTTCATCCCTTCAAAAGCGTTATAATCTACTGCCAAGTGATGAGTTTTAGCTGAAATTATTCTTTCAACTGAAGGATCAAAGATCACAAGGTCTGCATCAGACCCAACAGCAATTGTCCCTTTTTTGGGAAACAATCCAAAAAGCTTTGCTGCTCTTGTTGAGGTAATATCAACAAACTGGTTTATTGTTATTCGATCCTTTTTCACCCCTTCTGAAAATAAAATACTCATTCGATCCTCAATAATTGGTCCACCATTTGGAATCTTTGTAAAATCACCCTTCCCTAATGATTTTTGTCCAACAAAGTCAAATGAACATTGATCAGAACCAAGCGTTTGGAGCGCACCACTTTTTAGCGCATTCCATAGTACTTCTTGATGACGCTTATCTCTAAGTGGTGGTGACCAAACATACTTTGCACCTTCGAAATTCGGTTTTTCCAGATATGTTTTATCAAGCACTAAGTATTGAGGACATGTTTCCCCCCAGACATCTACTCCCTTGCTTCTCGCTTCAGCAATTTTTTCGACCGCATCCTGACACGAGACATGAACAACATATAATTGAGAATTTGTCAGCTCTGTTAATTTTGCGGCCCTGCCTGTTGCCTCACCTTCGATTTCGGGAGGTCGTGTTAATGCATGATAAACCGGATCTGTTTTACCTTCGGCAAGTGCTTTTGTTGTTAGATAATCAATGACATCCCCATTTTCAGCATGCACCATAACCAATGCACCTAGCTCTTTTGCCGCTTCTAATGTCCGATACAGTGTTCCATCATCAGCTTGAAAGACATTTTTATATGCCATAAACACCTTTAATGACGTAATTCCCTCAGTATCTATGACACTCGGAAGCTCTTGTAATACTTCGTCATTGATCACACCAATCATTAAATGAAAGCTATAGTCAATCACAGCTTTGTCTTCAGATTTATCATGCCATGTTTTAATGGCTTTTTTCAGAGGTTCTCCCTTATTTGTTAAGCAAAAATCAATAATTGTCGTTGTTCCACCAAATGCAGCGCCAATTGTACCTGTCTCAAAATCGTCCTTTGTAACTGTTCCGCCAAACGGCATATCGAGATGTGTATGGGGATCAACTCCTCCTGGAAAAATGTATGCACCCGTTGCATCAATGACTTCATCTACTTTGATATCAAGTTTCTGTCCAATAGCCATGATTTTTTCATTTTCAATAAATAAATCTGCCTGATACGTATCTGTAGCGGTCACAATTGTTCCATTTGTTATTAATTTTTTCACCTTAAACACCCCGGTTTCATTTTACTAGGTCAACTTTGTCACTTTCGATTAACGCTAGTGCTGTCTGTCTTTCATTCCAAGTCATCGGTGGGAGCTCAGATTTCACTTCGATCATATCAATCGCCCCATCCACTGGACAAACAATTGAGCATAGGTTACATCCTACACAATCCTCTTCTCTTACCTTCAAAGAAGTACTACCAATTGGATCTTTCAGAAGATCAATACATTGGTGTGATGTATCTTCACAGGCAATATGGCATTTATTACAATTAATGCACACATCATTATTTATACGAGCAACAACCTTGTAGTTAAGATCTAAATTACCCCAGTCAGAATATTTCGGAACTGCTTTCCCAACAAGATCCATTACAGAATCTAGCCTCTTATCATCAAGATAGTTTGATAAACCATCAATCATATCCTCAACAATGCGGAAGCCATGATGCATAGCAGCTGTACATACTTGAACACCTGTTGCACCCATTAGTAGATACTCAACCGTATCCCGCCAGTTTGAGATCCCTCCTATTCCAGAAATCGGAACATTAATTAATGGATTTCTCGCACATTCTGCGACCATATTTAACGCAATTGGTTTAACAGCTGGTCCACAGTAACCACCATGAGCTCCTTTGCCTGCAACATGTGGAATTGTATTCCAAGTATGAATATCCACACCTGCTAAGCTATTAATTGTATTAATCATACTTATCGCATCTGCTCCACCATTTACAGCAGCTTCAGCTGTGACTGTTATATCTGTTATATTTGGAGTAAGCTTAACAATCAAAGGAGTTTTTGCGACTTCTTTTGCCCAATAGGTTTGCTTTTCAACTAATTCTGGAACTTGACCCGATGCCGCTCCCATCCCTCTTTCTGCCATACCATGAGGACAGCCAAAATTGAGCTCCAATCCATCAACACCAACATCTTCTACCCGCTTGACAATCTCATGCCATTTCTCTTGCTTCGGTTCGACCATTAATGAAGCGATAATCGCATGATCTGGGAATCTTTTTTTTGTTTCATAGATTTCCTTCAAATTCACCTCAAGTGGTCGATCCGTGATCAGCTCAATATTGTTAAAGCCAGCGACCCGTTGCCCATTGAAGCTAACAGCTGCAAACCGTGAGGATGTATTAATAATCGGATCCCCCAGTGTTTTCCAAACCGCTCCTCCCCATCCTGCATCAAAAGCCCTTTGCACTTGATAGCCCGAGTTAGTGGGTGGAGCAGACGCTAACCAAAACGGATTCGGAGATTTTATTCCTGCCAGATTAATTCGTAAATCAGCCATAATGTAACCTCCATTTCATTAAGCTGTTTCCACTACTTGACTTCCTAATTTTTGATGTAATTCATAAGCAGCTAGCTTTCCTTGCTGGGCAGCTGAAACGACCATTGCATCTCCTTGACCCTTCCCAAAAATAACATCTCCACACGCAAAGACTTTTTCATTCGACGTTTGAAGCGATTTGTTTGAAAGTGAAACAACACCATCTTTATGTGCTACCTCAAGCTTCTCTAACAAATCAATATGTCTTGATTGACCTATCGCCCTGATAACAGCATCTACCTCCATCACAAACTCAGATCCTTCGATCGGAACAGGTTGACGTCTTCCACCCTTAGTGCTTTCAGTAAGTTTCATCTTTATACACTCTAAGCCAACTACTTTACCTTTTTCGTCAGCTAGTATTCTTTGCGGTGAGGTTAACCATTTAAACTCAACTCCATCTTGCTTGGCAAATTCAAATTCGAAGTTATATGCTGTCATCTCCTCCTGTGTTCGGCGGTATATGATTTTTACATTATCAGCACCAAGGCGAACGGAACAGGTCGCTGCATCAATCGCTGTGTTTCCAGCTCCAATTACAGCTACTTTTTTTCCAATAAAGTTAGTCGGAATGGTCGTTGACTTTGTTTCTTTTACAAATTCAATCGCATCATAAACTCCGATTGATTCCTCCCCTTCAATGTGCAGGGCTGGAACCTCAGACATTCCAACCGCTAAAATAATAGAATTAAAATTTTGAAGGAGCTCATCTACTGAAATATCTGTTCCTACTCTTGTATTTGTCTTGATCTCTACATTTAGACTTTTGACCTGATTGATTTCCCAGTAACTGATAGCTTGAGGTAACCTGAATGAGACAATACCATATGTATTTAATCCTCCAGCCTTTTCCTCTGCTTCAAAAATTGTAACCTCATAACCTAATCGTGCTAGTTCTCTAGCTGAGGAAAGACCCGCCGGACCACTTCCGATAACCGCAACGGTTTTTCCAT
This sequence comes from Bacillus sp. (in: firmicutes), assembly GCA_031180405.1. Lineage (GTDB taxonomy): Bacteria > Bacillota > Bacilli > Bacillales > Bacillaceae > Metabacillus. The sequence continues at coordinate 15,260 of JAPSLU010000036.1, forward strand.
TTTTCTTTCCTGCTTGAAAGAGGTCTTGCTCATTATGAATAGCCCAATCAGTTGCATATCTTTGTAAATTTCCGATCATAATTGGCTTTGTTGAATGATTAAGGACACAGGCACCTTCACAGAGCTCCTCTGTTGGACAAACACGTGCACAGCTAGCACCAACTGGATTTGATGACATAATTGTTTTAGCAGAGCCTTTTAGATTTCCAGTTGAAATTTTCTTAATAAAAGATGGAATATCAATCCCCGTTGGACATGCTGTGATGCAGGGTGCATCATAGCAATATAAACATCGGTTGGATTCTTCCATTGCTTCTCTTTGAGAAAGTCCACTTTCTACTTCTTCAAAATTCCTGTTTAGGTCAGTTAACGAAATCCCCTTAGTTTTCCGATTCACCTCTAGACCCCCTTTTGTCTCTCATCAAATCCTGTTTCACAAATCCTATAAAATGATTGTACTTCCTCCGAAATTTGCTGACATCTTACAGAACGTTAAATCGTCCGTTCACTTTCTTTGGCATTATGTTAGATTTTTCACAAAACCCTTCTGAACTCACATTAATTTTCGACTTTCTCGTTAGATAATGTTACAAGTTTGTGTTTTCACTTCACAAGGCACCTTATACTTGTAGTAGCAGCATTTTTTATACAAAAAAAGACCGTCGAATAATCGACAGTCTTATATTTCTTCTATATCAACCTGTATTACGTAAACCTGCAGCAATACCGCTAATTGTTAATAGTACCTCTGTAAGTAGTTCTTCGTTTGGTTCTTCTTGCTGACGAAGTTGCTTAATTAACTCAACTTGTAAGAAGTTCAATGGATCTACATACGGATTTCTAAGGTGTACAGATTCTTTAATGTTTGGTGTGTGATCTAGTAATTCTTTATCACCAGTAATTTGCAGAAGAATTGTTTTTGTTTTTTCGTATTCTTCCACGATATTGTTGAAAATACGATCTGCTATCTCAGTATCATTGACTAAAGATGTGTATTCTTTAGCAGTTGTAATATCAGCCTTCATTAAGGCCATTTGCAGATTGTCAATTGTTGAACGGAAGAATGTCCATTCATTATACATACGTTGCAACAATTGTAAGTTTTCTTCACTCTCAGAAGCGAAGCTTTGCAATCCCGTACCCGCAGCATACCAAGCTGGTAACAGCTGACGGCTTTGTGTCCATGCAAAAACCCATGGAATGGCACGTAAATCTTCAAAACGATTGCGGTTTTTACGTTTCATTGGACGTGAACCAATATTTAGTTCACCTAATTCACTTAATGGAGTTGCTTCCGTAAAATACGTTAAGAAATCAGGATCTTGGAATACAAGTGACTGATACTTCTTCAAGGAAACATTCGAAATCTCTTCCATTGCATCTTCCCATGCTTGTTCACGCAAATGCTGTTGCTCTGATTCTTTTGATAAGTTAACAGAAGCTTCAATTAATGTAGAAGTTGCCTGCTCTAAGCTACGATAAGCAATATCCTCTATTAAATAACGAGAAGATAATACTTCACCTTGCTCTGTAATTTTCACTCCATCGCCTAACGTTTCAGCAGGCTGTGATAAAATACTACGGTTTAACGGACCGCCTCCACGACCTAAAGAGCCTCCACGACCATGGAAGAATTTCAAGCTGATGTTATAGCTTTTCGCCATATCATGGATTTCAAGCTGGGCTTTATATAGCTTCCAGTTCGCTGTAATCGTTCCACCGTCTTTACTTCCATCTGAATAGCCAAGCATGATTTCTTGAGAATCACCAAGGATTTTCAGATGATTACGGTATACATCCATAGTAAATAATGTTTCCATGATTTTTGGACCTGCAATTAAGTCATCTACTGTTTCAAGAAGTGGTGCCACATTAAGATGACTTTCTACTGTACCATCTGCATGAAGACGGTACATGCCTGCTTCCTTCGCAAGAACCAACACTTCAAGAAGGTCACTTGCTGCCTGCGTCATACTAACTAGATACACAAGGATCGATTTCTTTCCAAATGTATCATGTGCTTTCTTGATTGTTGTGAAGACCTTAAGCATTTCCTGTGTTTCTTTTGAATAGTCTTCATTTAGTAGTAAAACTGGACGTGGATCTTTTAATACGCTTTCTAGCGTGTTAATTTTTTCTTCTTCAGAAAGTGCTGAATAATCGTCCACAACTTTTACTTTACGCAAAATTTCAGTGATCGCTGCTTCGTGCTCACCACTGTGATTACGGATATCAAGTGTGGCTAAATGGAAACCAAATAGCTGTACTTGGCGAATGAATTTTTTCAGCATTTTCAACTCACGTCTTGCAGGTTGATGTGTATCAACACTTCTCTGAATTAAATATAAATCCTCGAGTAATTCTTCTGCAGATTTGTACCCCAGTTCAGATTTCCCTACTTCTTCAAGCCTTGCTAGAATAATCGCGATTTTACGACGATATACTTCTGTTTCAACAGGCCATCTATTTTCTACTGATAAGTATACCTGCTCTTCCTTCTCTACATTCGAAAGAAGTTCCTCACTGACTTCTACACGAGTGGTAGAATGGCTGAAGCGTTTCATTGCTTCAATTAATGAATCTTTATATTTTTTAAGCACAAGCTCACGTTGACTTACCAATGTTTCCCAGGTTACTTCTGCCGTTACATTAGGGTTCCCGTCTCTATCTCCACCAATCCATGAACCGAAGCGTAGGAAATTCGGTACATTCCATGTGTGATCAGGGAATTGTTCAGAAAGTCCCTCCTCAAGATCTTGGTGAATATCCGGCAATACATCAAAGAATGTTTGGTCAAAATAATACAGACCATTACGTACTTCATCCATAACTGTTGGTTTGCGGTGACGTAACTCATCTGTTTGCCAAAGAATTGTTACTTCATTTAATAAACTATCTTCAAGTTTTTTACGCTCTTTCTTCGTTAGCATCGTGTTATCTAAATTTTTCAATATATTTCCGATTCGCTTCTGAATTTCAATTACAGAGCGTTTCGTTGCTTCCGTTGGGTGCGCTGTAATCACAAGCTCAAGTGATAATGTGTTCAATACATTTTGAATTGTTTCCTCATTAATATCATTTTCCTTTAATGAAAGAATTGCACTTTCAATTGATGCAGGTTGAACAACATGATCTTCTTGGAGCTGGTATTCGCGACGGCGACGAATGCGGTGATTAGACTCTGCGGCATTAATTAGATGAAAATAAATCGAAAAAGCACGAATGATTTGCTTTCGCATTGGTGGGTCTAGATTCACAATCTCTTCTTTTAATTCGTTATATATTTTTCGGTCAAATTTATTTCGAAGAGACTTCGCCATCATCCTGAATTTTTCAACTTTATCTAGTAGTTCCGTTCCACCATGATGAACAATAATTTCACCTAGAATATGTCCAAGCGATTTTACATCACGGCGTAATGGAAGACTGCTGTCATTTGCTTCAATTCTTGTTGTCATTTTGTCACCTTCCCTAAGTTTTTATTATTCTAGTAAATATTAAGATAATTCTATCATATCATTTTTCAGGGAAAATTTCATTAAATTTTCTCCAAATTGATATCTATTTACGATGAATCAGATAGTTTTTATCTAATTAATGTATCATTAATCCTCCTCGCCATCAAGAAAACCCTTTCAAAACATGTCATTTTTTGCAGATACACAAAATTTGTTTTTTTATCTATTAACATATGTTGTCTCTTTTATTGGAATTAACCCATAGAGCCTATAGTAAAAAGCTAATCAATATAGAGTAAAAATCCATTAAATAACGTGATCTATCCTATATTGGTTAACTTTTTCAATTCGATGCTCTCCTAAAAAGGTTTCGTACATTTTCCGGAAACAATTCGGTCTAAAAAGGTTCGCAGCATGGCCGGCATGCTTTATTTCTCTATATATAACATGTGGAATAACTTGCTTCAGTTCGGTTAATGTCGATTTATATAACGAATCTTGTTCACCCATTACCCACAACACTGGAATTGTTAAATGTGTTAGAACACTTCGTAAATCATAATGAAGACGATGTTGCAGTGATTCCTTTAAAACATGATGATCTAATTCGAGACCGTACTTATAATAAATTTTCTTCGATATCGTGGAATATGGATCAATCACACTTTCCTTTGGATAGATATCATTTGAATAGTTTTGAAGCCAAGAAGGATAATCCTCATCCCGAATCTCCCAATAATGTTGAAAAACTTCAAAGAGTTGTGATGGTGCATTATAATGCCCGCCAATAAAGCATAGGCTTTTCACTTTGTTCTTCCATTTATTAGCAAAGATAGCACTCGGATAGCACCCATAACTTAATGAACAGAGATGCGCCTCCTGAATTCCATTCTGTTCATAAAAATCCTCTAATTGCTTTACTAAATTTTCAAGCGTAAATTCAATATCTTTTCCGATATGTTCACCATGGCCAAGCAAATCGTACGAATAGGTATAAAATTTGGAATTAAAATAGTCCATTTGCTTTTTAAATGCACGTTTAGTCCCCGTTAATCCATGTATAAATATAATGGTCTCCTTCACTTGACCACCTCCATAAGCAAAAAATCTGTTAAGTAAATTCTAATATGTCATTGTAAAGCTACTGTAAGGGATCGGTTAAACTTATGTAAGAAAAAGCAAAGAGGCAGTAATAAACTACCTCGGAAGACATGCCAAATGCATTTCCTATGCCAATAATGTCTTATGAAGCCATCGCTACTAATATTATCGTGACTTTAAATAGGTCACCATCAACGTCAATATCCAATTGTCCTTCATGTAGGTCAATAATTGATTTTGCAATAGCTAACCCAAGACCTGAACCTTCTGTATGACGTGATTTATCTCCTCGTTTAAAGCGTTCAAAAAGTTCATCAATATCATCGCTAAGTTCATACTTTGATATATTTTTAAAGGTAATGTTCACTTGATTTTTCCCCTGCTTAATTGCGATATAAGCCCTTGTGTCCTCTAACGAATATTTAAGGATATTCCCAATTAGGTTTTCAAACACTCTCCACAGCTTTTGGCCATCAATAAAAACATATACAGGAGTATCAGGATTTGTTACTCGGAATTGGATTGTGGAACTTTGAATCGTTTCGTTATATTCAGCCAACGCTTGTTGTAAAAGTTGAACAATATCTACTTTTGTTTTTGTTAATACCATATTTCCACTCGCCATTTTTGATACTTCGAACAAATCATCAATTAACACTTTTAATCTCTTTGATTTTCGATCAATAATGTTAATATAGGTTTTACGCTCATCGTCAGCAAGATCTGGATTTTTTAAGAGCTCCGAATACGTAATAATTGATGTTAAAGGTGTACGTAAATCATGGCTTACATTCGTTATTAATTCAGTTTTCAGCCTCTCACTCTTTACCTGTGCTTTTTGAGATGTTTTCACCCCATGCTTTAATTGATTAATATCCTTTGCAAGATTTGCAAGAGAAGACTTACCTACAATCTTTAGGTCTGCTTCAAACTGACCATTTGTTAGCGCCGCCGCATAACGAGTAATTTCATTATAATATCCGATTCTTCTTATCATTAAAATGAATATCGGGAAGGCAACCAGAACAAATACAGGGAAGTAAATAAGTATAAATTGTGGTTGTACTACTACTACAGCAGCTCCGAGTCCAAACATAAAAACTATAGCCAAGACCAAGAACACTTGTGTTCCCACTCTACGATTTGCAAATGCATCGCGGACCATGTTCATCAAGCGGAGTGTCACTGTATTATTCCAGATCTCCTTATTCGAAGGCAAAGCTTTTACGATTGACAACAAATATATCAATTGAACAATCGTTGAGCCTAAGAAGATTACCATTAATCCTAAACGCTCCAGCAATTCTCGTAGCGAAAAATAATCATTGAAATGAGGAAACTCATCTATAAGAATTAATGATAGTAGCGCAGTTATCCCAAAAAGAAAACAAGCAATATCAAAAGGAAGACGATTATAATAATCCTTTAATTTGTGTGATTTTATTACATTAAAAACGGCAATTTTCTTACCAATGATTAAGGAAATGATCAGTGCAATCACAGCACAGATTGAATGAACCCAAAACACATTTTTTTGATTATTGTACGCATGATATGATGACATGATAGCATTTGCATTCGAAATACCTTTACGAAGACCTATTTTTCCCTCGTACAAAGCGTTTGTGTCTACGTCTGTCAAAATATCTTCATACCCGTAGATAAACGGTTGCTCTCTAACACCCAAATAATGTTGATTATCTGAAGGGTAGTTAATCACATACAGCATGTTTTCACTAGTAAATGTTGACTCTACTATTTTAGGGTCCTCAAAAGGTAGATTTGTAAAGACCTCTCCAGTAGAAGTGTTTTTTAAGTAGTATGCAAAGGCTTCATTATAAGCATTGTAGTCCTGTCGATACGCTTCTAATTCTTTATAATATTCATCAACTCTTTGTTCTTTTTCTATGATGATTTTTTCCTCGATATACTCATCGCTTTCAAAGTTCTTTGTTATATCCTCAATTTTCGCATCCCGTTCCTTAATATAAACATTGGCCACTTCCTCGTTGTCATTTGCCTGAGCATCTTGAATTCTAGATTCATATTGCTGTTTAATACTCATGATTTGTTCTGTTAACTCACCATATCGATAGCGATATTCTTCAATTTCTTCTTTCGAAACAGTTATTGAGTTTTTAACCTCGTCCTTCGGTTCATAAGAAAATTCATAAGCATGAAGATAGTTTACTAACGTTCCTACCGTGCTTTCATATTGAGAGGTTTTGAAATAGTCTGTTTTTAAATAATCTTGATCATTTAATAATGCGGTTAACACACCGCTAAGCCCGTATGTAAATAAAACGAGCCACAATAGAATTACCAATCTATTTTTCCATTTTATATCCAATTCCCCATACCACCTTTAAATATCTTGGATTTTTAGGGTCGATTTCAATTTTTTCGCGAATCTTTCGTATGTGCACAGCCACAGTATTTTCTGCATTATAACAGGGTTCCTGCCATACTCGTTCGTAAATTTCCGAAATTGAAAACACTCGACCAGCGTTGATCATTAAAAGTTCAACAATTTTATATTCAATTGGAGTTAGTTTAACCGCATCACCATTGACCGCCACTTCTTTTGCATCCTGATCAATGGTAAGTCCATTTAAATCAATCGTTTTGTTTCTTCCTTCAAAATGACCCAGCTTCACATATCTTCTTAATTGTGATTTGACACGTGCAATCAGCTCTAATGGATTAAATGGTTTTGTCACATAATCATCTGCCCCAACCTGTAACCCAAGGATTTTGTCAGTATCCTCACTCTTCGCACTTAAAATAATAATCGGAATGTTTTTCTTTTCACGAATCTTAAACGTTGTCGAGATCCCATCCATTCTTGGCATCATCATATCTAAAATAATTAAATGAACTTCATTTTCTTGTAAGCATTCTATCGCATCAACGCCATCCTTCGCTAATAACACAGTCAAGCCTTCATTTCTCAAATATATTTCAATCGCTTCACGAATTTCTTTATCGTCATCTACTACTAATACGGTATAATTGTTCATCTCTCAGTCCTCCTTTCCAAAGTATACCATGTGTTTATTTGCTTCGGATGTTCTAAGTATAAGCAGAAGTTCTTAATATAAAGGTAGGGGAAAAATGAAGAATTTCTTAAGAATTATATGAAAAGCGCATGCGCCTTGGTCAGCCTCGGACAATAAAACGATTTTTCCCTTCAGTTCCAAATTTCTTATGGCATCGAGGGTACTTCTGGAGCTATTCACTAAACTATTACAAAATTCTTTTTCTTTCCTTTTTAAAACACGAAAAAACCTCTGCACAAATGTACAGAGGTTCCTCAAGTTTTTCATATAGAAAGTATCAGGGGGGATACTGTCATTTTCTATATACCCCCAAAAACAGGTTTGAAACCTAAAATATTCTTTTTTTTTTTGACTCTGTTAAACTTAGCTTTGATTTTCTTGTTAAACTAACGGGACAGGTTAGTTTAACAGAAAAAAAGGACATTTCTGGTTTAAAGGAATGTCCTTTTTACTATTACATTAGGTATTTTGTTAAAATTCGAAATCTAGAATCATCTTACTGGTTTGTCCTATAAACTTATAGTTATAGGACCCCTTCAAGCTTTCTAAGTCACCAGTGGCTTTGAAAATTGTACCTGGAGAATCTAGATTGCCTTTATTAAATATTCCTTGTTCTATTGCTGTAAATGTCCCCCGTTTCCCCTTATAATTTCCATCAAAATGAAGAAATCCAGATATTTTTGCAGTAGCCAAGTGACCATCATCTACATTTGATTCTAAATAATATAATAAATATTCAACCATAGCTTTTCCTACTAATTCACCGGAAATTTCATATTCGACGTGGGCAATATTAATAGGGAAATCTTTTCTAATGTCATCTAGTGGCTTTTCATCCCATTTGGTTACTGTAAATGTCACATCCAAAGTACCTCTCTCCTTTATAGATAGTAGTTCCTCCATATATTACCAGAATAAATCATAATGCAGAATCCTGCAATCAGTGGGGTTGAAACAAGTATGGTTATGAGTATGGAAAAAAGGACTGTAAGTGTGCCGATTGACGAAGTTTAGGAGGTTAAGGAGTTGAATGCATACAAAGAATTGTTAGATTTAAATTCTCTTAGGAAATCTAATCAAACAAAACAGATATGGATTGCGTTTCGTACTGCTTTCCCATACACCGTCCCGATTTTTACAGGATTTGTCTTCTTGGGAATTGCTTATGGAATCTTTATGAATTCATTGGGCTTTAGTGCAATTTACCCGATTTTGATGAGTTTACTAATATTTGCAGGTTCAATGGAATTTGTTGCAGCTAATTTTATGCTGATGGCTTTCAATCCTCTAAATGCACTTCTGCTTACACTAATGGTTAATGCACGACATTTGTTTTACGGCATTTCCATGCTAGATAAGTACAGGGGGGCGGAAAAAAAAGTTTCTACATGATTTTTGGTCTGTGTGATGAGTCTTTTGCGATAAATAGTACGATTAGTGTACCGAATCATGTTGATAAAGGCTGGGTTATGTTTTTTGTTACACTACTTAATCATGTCTATTGGGTAGTAGGTGCAACTTTAGTTAGTAAACAAGGATTTACAAAAGGAGCTCTTATGAGGTCCTTTTTTGTTTTGCTCAAAAATCAACAGTATCGTTTAACATAGCCTTTTTTTATAAATTTTTAAAACACCGGAAATAGTTTCCTATTTTCTCAGATTTATCATTGACTTTTTGTTCAAAAAAAGAGAAAATGAACGCGTGTACATAATTCCTTTTGGGGGTGAATACATTAGCTAATAGAAAAGATGTTGCCAGATTAGCAGGCGTTTCAGAGGCGACTGTTTCTCGGGTGTTCAACAATGTCACGCCTTTGCGTGAAGAGACAAAACATAAAGTGCTACAAGCTGCTAAGGAACTTGGTTATCACCCAAATGTCATAGCACAAAACTTTGCAAAAGGAAAAAGCCATAATATTGGTGTAATTGTTCCCTACTTACCTAAGGTGAATGTTATGTCCACACACTATTTTTCAGAACTTGTCAGTGGAATTGGTGCAAAGCTTGGAGAATTAGGCTATGGATTACTTTTATTATTTCAAACTCCTGATGAACGAAAAAATTATGTACAACTTTTTCAATCCCAAAGAGTTGATGGATGCATCATTTTAGGTTCAAGCAATAACCCTGGAGAAATTGCGGCCATCGAAGAGCTTCATCAATTAAATTTACCATACTGTCTTATTAACCAGACCTATTCCGGCTATTCCTTTCACTCTATTGATGCAGATCATGTGAATGGTAGTTTCCTAGCAACCACCGCTTTACTAGATAAAGGGTCCCCACATGTTATTTTCTTAAATGGACCTAAAGAATATTCGAATAGTCTTGATCGTTTAAAAGGATATAAACAGGCTTTAGAGAAAAAGAATATTCTATTTTCTGAGCAACTGATTTTCGAAGGGAACTATAGTCGAAAAAGTGGATATCATGCTGCGAAAGAAATTGCATCATTGCTATCAACATATAAGTCGATATTTTCTGCAAATGATCGGATGGCAATCGGGCTTATGCAAGGTTTAAGAGAGCAAGGTTTTCAAGCTGGTAAGGACTACGCCATCATTGGCTATGATGACTCTGAAATCGCAAGGATGACTTCTCCACCACTTACCACGGTGAAAGTCCCACTCTACGAAATGGGGCAATTAGCAGCCGAGAAAATTCTTAGTTTTATTACAGATAATGAAACAGAAACACTTAGGGTTCGACTACCGGTAACGTTAATTGAACGCGAATCAACCACACTTGACATGTGCTAGCGCTAAATCATTCTTGGCACTAGTACTTATCATAGAATTACATCTTTATGAAACAAATCTATAAAACTTTAACAAAGGGGATATCTTATGGGGAATATTAATGTTGGAATGATTGGCTACAAATTTATGGGAAAAGCACATAGTCACGCGTATCGTGACCTCCCTCTATTTTTTCCAAACACCGTGCATCCTGAAATGAAAGTGATTTGCGGACGTAACGAGGAAGGTGTTGCTGCCGCTGCAAAACAATTTGGATGGCAGGAATACACAACAGATTGGAAGGCTCTCCTTCAACGTGATGACATTGATTTAATTGACATTAACGCACCAAGTGATGTACATAAGGAAATTACAATTGCCGCAGCCAAAGCAGGTAAGCATGTTTTTTGTGAAAAACCGTTAGCGCTTACATTAGAAGATTCAAGAGAAATGCTTGAGGTTGTTGAAGCTGCTGGTGTGAAGCATATGGTTGGATTTAACTATCGTTTTGCCCCTGCTGTAATGCTCGCAAAGAAATTGATTGATGAAGGCAAATTAGGTGATATCTACCACTACCGTGCATGGTTTTTACAGGACTGGTTAGTTGACCCTAACTTCCCTCTAGCTTGGCGTCTTAAAAAGGAAATTGCTGGATCTGGTTCACATGGAGATCTAGGAGCTCATTTAATCGACTTAGCTCACTATCTGATTGGTGATATGACAGAAGTCATCGGAATGAGTGAAACCTTCATCAAGGAAAGACCAATCACAACAGGTACATCCGGTCTTTCAGCAGGCGGTAGTGATGCTAATGCTGAAAAAGGTGAAGTAACGGTTGATGACGCGACATTATTCTTAACGAAATTTGCAAACGGGGCGTTAGGAAGCTTTGAAGCTACCCGTTATGCTTCAGGTCATCGTTGTACAAATTCCTTTGAAATTAACGGAAGCAAAGGTAGTGTTATCTTTGATTTCGAAAGAATGAATGAGTTACAAGTATATTTCACAGATGACCGTGATGATGTTCAAGGCTTCCGTCGTGTTTTAGCTACAGACCCAGCCCATGCTTTTGCTGAAAACTGGTGGCCACCAGGACATACAATCGGATATGAACACACCTTTATCCATGAAGTAGTTGAATTAATGGAAGCGTTTAAAGAAGATCGCCAACCTGTTCCAAACTTCCGTGATGGTGTGAAGTGTCAAGAAGTATTAGAAGCTGTTGATCGCTCGATTGAAAAACGCCAATGGATTAAAGTTTCAGACGTTTAAGTAAGAAAAGCGCAAGCGCCTTGGTCAGCATCGGGCAAATAAGACGATTTCGATTAGAAGGCGTCTTTGCCTTCGAGTCCAAATTGGCTTATGACCTCGAGAGGCTAGGCATATTACTTTTTTACAAAAGTAATATTACTGGAGCTAAAACACCGGTGCTTTTTTACCTAATTAAGAAAAACTCAAAAGGGAGTGTTTCACGTTG
>JAPSLU010000037.1 GCA_031180405.1 Bacillus sp. (in: firmicutes)
CTAATAAAACGGGCGGTTTATCAGGTCCAGCTATCAAGCCTGTTGCAATTCGTATGATTTATGAAGTTAGTCAGGCTGTCAACATTCCAATTATTGGTATGGGTGGCGTTCAAAGCGTTGACGATGTTATTGAGTTTCTATATGCAGGAGCAAGTGCAGTTGCCGTTGGTACAGCTAATTTTGTTAATCCATTTATCTGTCCGGAGATCATTGACCAGTTGCCTTCTAGGTTAAAAGAGCTAGGCTTTGATCATGTTACAGATTGTATCGGAAGGAGTTGGAAGATTGATGCAAAGACCCCTCATTATAGCTCTTGATTTTCAAGATCGACAAGAAGTAGATGGATTTCTACAAAAGTTTGAAGATGAAAAGTTATATGTAAAAGTAGGGATGGAGTTGTTCTACCAAGAAGGGCCATCAATTATTTCACATATCAAACAATTAGGACATAGGATCTTTCTTGACTTAAAACTTCACGATATTCCAAACACGGTCAAACAAGCAATGCGTGGTTTAGCAAAACTTGACGTGGACTTAGTGAATGTTCATGCAGCTGGTGGTAAAAAAATGATGCAAGCAGCGATTGAAGGCCTAGAAGCAGGGACACCAGAAGGAAAAAAACGTCCCGCTTGTATCGCGGTTACTCAGTTAACAAGTACATCTCAACAAATGGTAGAAGATGAACTTTTAATAAAAGAGGAGATCAATGATGTTGTCCTTCATTATGCCAAGCTTGCAAGTGAAAGTGGGCTTGACGGTGTTGTATGTTCTACACATGAAGTTGAACGCCTTAACGAAACGCTAGGCTCAACTTTTATGACAGTGACTCCAGGGATTCGAATGAAGGAAGATTCATTAGATGATCAAACAAGAATTGCTACACCCGATCAGGCAAGACATCTAGGATCAACTGCTATCGTTGTAGGTAGAAGTATAACAAAAGCGCAGAATCCTTATAGAGCCTATTTAAATGTAAAAAAAGCATGGGAGGAAATCGGAGAATGAAACAGATAATCGCAAAACATCTATTAGAAATAAAGGCAGTTTATCTCCAGCCAAATGATCCCTTCACATGGTCTAGTGGATTAAAATCACCAATTTACTGTGATAACCGTTTAACCTTATCATTTCCTACTATACGTACTGATATAGCTGATGGTCTTGCTAGTTTAATTAAAGAACATTATCCTGATGTAGAGGTAATCGCTGGAACTGCTACAGCGGGTATTCCTCATGCAGCATGGGTTAGTGATAAGTTAAACTTGCCTATGTGCTATGTTCGAAGTAAAGCAAAAGGACATGGGAAAGGGAATCAAATCGAAGGTAAAGTCTCTGACAATCAAAAAGTGGTTGTTGTTGAAGATTTAATTTCTACAGGCGGTAGTGCTATAACTGCAGTAGATGCGCTTCGTGCTGCAGGCTGTGAAGTTCTTGGGATTGTATCGATTTTTACATACGATCTTGCTATTGGAAAATCAAAGCTGAACGAGGCAAACGTAGACTCTAAGTCACTATGTGATTATGATAGCCTTGTAGAAGTTGCAGCAAAAGAAGGATATGTAACAGAACAAGATATTAACAAGCTGAAAATGTGGAGAGAAGATCCATCATCAGAGCGTTGGCTTGAAGGATAAATTTCTTGTCATGAAAAAGTAACAAGCGTCTTGTTGATCAACAAGACGCTTGTTAATGTTTTTGCTCAACTATAAATAGTTGTAAGTAGAAAAGCAAATGTGCTTGCTGCACAAAATAGAAAAATAAAAAGATAGATTGGATTACGCCACCGTTCAGGTATATGTATTTTATTAAATAAAGACAATATACCTATTCCTATTATTGAAAATAGAAATGAACTCCTAAACCTTTTAAATTGATTTAAGATATTGAGATCAGGTTTGTACATAAAAACATGGGCTGAGCATATGCAAAAGAAATAAAAGGCTATAATAACAATGGCAAAATCAATTATATATCCCCATATGTAACTCATAATAATCCTCCTTTATACTTGATAAATATATGTAGTTTCTTGGTTGAACATGAATAATAGAATGATAGTTGATAAAAAAGATTAATCCGATCGAGAAACTCGGGTTGACATTCGTTAAAATTATGCTAAAATTTTGAATTAATATCATATTTCTTATCACGATTGGTGTAAGAACTGGTTAATAAAGCTTCCTCAACCTGTATATATAAGGTGCTAAATCAAGTATGGTGGTTTACTCTGAAGAGAAATAGGGTTCGTCTAGAAAATTTTTCAGTTGTAAAAAAACTTTAAAATATTTACTATATGAACATGCAAAAGTATTGTCAAATCACAGATAAGGTGTATAATTCATACTATGTTGATAGGTTTTACGTATAATCCCGAGTATTAATGTGTGAATAAAGGGTTTTTAAATGAAAGAGGTGAATCGTTATGTTAACATTTGAAAATTGGACTGAACCAAATAATGATTTTGAAATTGATGAAAAATATAAAGGTGCACTTAATGTTATTAAATGGGCTTATGAACATTACGGTGAAGAGGTTGTTTATGCTTGTAGTTTCGGTATTGAGGGAATTGTCCTAATCGATTTAATTTCAAAAGTAAAACCAGACGCTAAAATTGTTTTTCTTGATACAGATGTTCACTTTAAAGAAACATATGAACTAATAGATAAGGTGAAAGAAAAATATCCTTCTTTGAATATTGAATTAAAGAAACCAAAACTAACTCTTGAAGAACAAGCTGAGCAATTTGGTGATAAATTATGGGAAACAAATCCTAATCAGTGCTGTAATATTCGTAAGATTGTTCCTTTAACTGAAACATTAAATGGCGCAACTGCATGGATATCAGGTTTAAGACGTGAACAGTCTGAAACTAGAAAACATGTAAATTACATTAATAAGGATGAACGGTTTCATTCAGTAAAAATTTGCCCACTTATCCATTGGACATGGAAGGATGTATGGAGATACGTTCATAAAAACGATCTTATTTATAATCCATTACATGATCGAGGATACCCTAGTATAGGTTGTTTTCATTGCACAAAGCCGGCCTTCGATGAAAATGATTTAAGATCAGGGAGATGGTCTGGGCAAATGAAAACAGAATGTGGTCTCCATCAATAGGGGGAAGAATTAATGCTAGAGATCATTGCCATCATCATAAGCTTCTTTTTTGCAATGAACATTGGGGCTAGCGGCGCTGCAGCCTCAATGGGGGTTGCATACGGCTCAGGAGCAATTGTGCGTCCAAGAAATGCTTTAATCTTATGTGGAATTGGAGTCATATTAGGAGCTGTTATTGGCGGTGGAGAGGTTGTGAAAACCATTAGTGGTGGAATTATTCCTTCCTCACTAATATCAATAAAAATGGTGATTATTATCCTTTTTTCAGCAACCTTTTCCTTATTCTTATCAAACCTCTTAGGAATACCACTTTCTACAAGTGAAGTTACTGTTGGTTCGGTTGTGGGTGTAGGTATTGCATATCAAGCGTTATATGTGAGTAACTTGCTATACATCGTCATGTTTTGGTTCATTGTACCCATAATCGCTTTTGGAATCGCCTTTTTATTCATAAAGATTTTGCATAGATTTAAGCTTACTGAAAAATATAACTTACAAGGTAAAGTCATTACCTATTTGCTCATTTTTGCCGGGTTTTTCGAGGCTTTTTCTGCAGGTATGAACAATGTGGCAAATGCTGTAGGGCCTTTAGTGAGTGTAGGTATCCTTTCTGTATTGAAAGGTACGCTAATAGGTGGGGCGTTTGTAGCACTTGGTGCATTACTGTTAGGAAGACGTGTACTTGAAACAAATGGAAAAAAGATAACGAATTTTTCAAAAATAGAAGGTGTGCTTATCTCTGGTACGGGTGCTACACTTGTAATTGTCGCATCCATCTTTGGGATACCTGTTCCATTAACGCAAATAACGACTTCATCTATCTTAGGTATTGGTATTGCAAAATCAGGTGTAAATGTTTTTCAACAAAAAATTGTAAAAAATATGTTAATGGTTTGGTTGATTTCCCCACTTGTGTCACTAACAATGTCCTATTTCTTAGTTCAGTTGTTTATAGAAAGTGATTTATATACAATTTTTGTGTTAGTCAGTTTATTACTCGCAACAATTGGTGCAAATACACTAATGAAGGCGAGTAAACAGGAAAAACGAGTAGTACATGAAGAAGGTGGAGGAATATAATCGGTAAAACCTCATTATGCGGATTGGCTTAAAAAGGTTTTATCATTCCATATTTTAGGGGTTTGCTATATATTCACAAATACTTATACAAAAATGAAATTGGAGGAATTGAACATGAGCTTACTTCCACACGGAGGAACATTAATTCAAAAATTATCTTTAGGAACAGATGTATCACATATCGAAAAGGAAATTGAATTAGATGCGATTTCCTTAAGTGATTTAGAACTTATTGCAATCGGAGGCTACAGCCCAATTGAAGGTTTCTTATCACAAGAGGATTATGACTCTGTTGTTGAAAATATGAAGTTGAAAAATGGAGTAGTATGGAGCATCCCAATTACTTTACCAGTTTCAGAAGAAAAAGCTGCGTCATTATCGGTTGGTGAGGAAGTACGTCTTGTGTCAAAACAAGTTACTTATGGGACAATAAAAATTGCTGATCTTTTTACTCCTGACAAACAAAAGGAAGCTGTCAATGTTTATCGTACAAATGATTTAGCACATCCAGGTGTGAAAAAGATGTTTGAACGTGGAAATGTGTATGTTGGAGGAGAAATTACATTAGTTCAACGACCAGAGAAGAAATTTGCTGATTTCTATTTAGATCCTAAAGAATCAAGAGCAAAATTCAATGAGTTAAACTGGAACACAATCGTTGGATTCCAAACACGTAATCCAGTTCACCGAGCTCATGAGTATATCCAAAAAACAGCACTTGAAACAGTAGATGGATTGTTCCTAAATCCTCTAGTAGGAGAAACAAAATCAGACGACATTCCAGCTCATATCCGTATGGAAAGCTATCAAGTATTGTTGAAAAATTACTATCCTGAAGATAGGGTACATCTTGCAGTATTCCCCGCTGCAATGCGCTACGCTGGACCGCGTGAGGCGATTTTCCATGCATTAGTTCGTAAAAACTATGGTTGTACACATTTCATCGTTGGTAGAGATCACGCAGGTGTTGGTGATTATTATGGCACATATGATGCTCAAAAGATATTTTTAAACTTTACTGCTGATGAACTAGGTATCACACCTATGTTTTTTGAACATAGCTTTTACTGCAAAAAATGTGAAGGTATGGCATCATCTAAAACGTGCCCACATGGTAAAGAAGATCGTGTTATTCTATCAGGAACTAAAGTTCGTGAAATGCTTCGTAGTGGAGAACTACCTCCTAGCACATTCAGCCGTAAAGAGGTTGTTGAAGTTTTAATTAAAGGTATGAGAGAAACTGTTAATTCTTAAGGAGGACTAGTTTAACATGGCTGTGAAAAATATTGTGTGGCATGATGCATCTGTCACGAAAGAAGAAAGAAGAGAAAAGAATAACTATCAGAGTTATGTATTATGGTTTACTGGTCTTTCAGGCTCTGGAAAATCTACACTAGCAAACGCTCTTGCAAGATATTTATATGAAACAAATATTCAGGCGTATGTTCTTGATGGTGATAACATTCGTCATGGATTAAATAAAGATTTAGGGTTTACGGATGTAGACCGAAAAGAGAATATTCGCCGTATCGGTGAAGTATCTAAGTTATTTGTAGATAGTGGTCAAATCGTGTTAACAGCATTTATTTCACCATTCCGTGAAGACAGACAACAAGTTAAAGATATACTTTCAGAAAATGAGTTTTTCGAGGTTTATGTAAAATGCTCGTTAGATGAATGTGAAGTGCGGGATCCAAAAGGTTTATACAAAAAAGCACGAAATAACGAAATTAAACATTTCACCGGGATTGATTCACCATATGAAGAGCCAGTAAATCCTGCTATTATAGTAGATACAGAAGCACAGGATATTGAAGCATCTGTGAAACAAATTGTTGATTTTCTTGTAAAGAATGGCTTAATTCAAGAACAAAACTAAATAACAACATTCGTAATAGCAATTGGTACATGCCAATTGCTATTACTTTCATATTCACAAAAAAATAACAATAACTTAGTTTTGCTATTTAAACAACAAGAAGTGGGAGGAGGAAGGTTCGTATGGCAAAGGTTTTTTTAGTTGGAGCTGGGCCAGGTGACGAAGATTTGATAACCATTAAAGCTCTTAAATGCATTCAAAACTCAGACGTTATTTTATATGATCGATTGGTGAATAAGGAAATTCTGAAACATGCTAAAGAAGATTGCGAGCTAGTTTATTGTGGTAAACTGCCGAATTATCATACAATGAAGCAAGAGACCATTAATCATTTTTTAGTGAAGTATGCGAAAAGTGGAAAAATAGTTACAAGACTAAAAGGTGGAGATCCTTTCATTTTCGGTCGAGGAGGGGAAGAAGCTGAGGCTTTAGTTAAAAACAATATACCGTATGAAGTTGTACCAGGAATAACATCGGGTGTTGCAGCTTCTGCATATGCAGGGATCCCAGTTACCCATCGAGACTTAAGTGCAAGTGTCGCGTTTGTAACAGGACATAGAAAAGAAGGTATTGAAGAAGATATAAAGTGGGAATCATTAGCAAAGGGAATCGATACCATCGCTATTTATATGGGGGTAAGTAATTTACCTTATATTCAAGAACAGCTCATTAAATATGGTAAAAGTCCTCACACACCAGTAGCTGTCATTCAGTGGGGAACAACAGTTGTTCAACGAACAATGACGGGAACGCTTGAAAATATTTATGATCTTGTGCTAAAAGAAAAGATCACAAATCCAAGTATGATTATTGTTGGTGAGGTTGTTACCTTAAGGGAAAAACTTAGCTGGTACGAGGAAATTCTTACAAATAATAAAAAAAGTGAGGCCCTATTACTATGAAACAAGCTGTCTTATATGTTTGTCATGGAAGTCGAGTTCCCAAAGCTCGTGAAGAAGCACTTGAATTTATTGAAAAAGTAAAGCCAAAAATCAATGCTCCAATTCAAGAAGTATGCTTTCTAGAATTAGCGAAACCTTCTATTGAAGAAGGCTTTAAAACATGTGTAAAGCAAGGAGCAACTAACATTGCTGTTATTCCTCTTCTTCTATTAACAGCAGCACATGCAAAAAGTGATATCCCTAAAGAGGTTGCTCATGTTTCAGCTGCATTTCCAACTGTTCAAGTTACATATGGAAAACCGATAGGTGTTGATATCAGTCTAGCAGATATGCTGATCGATAAGATGAACGAAAAATCTCCTATTACGAATTCCTCCACAGCTATACTTGTAGGTAGAGGTAGTAGTGATAGGGATGTAGTACACGATTTAAATGAAATTTCTTCTTACGTAAAAGAAAAATCAAACCTAAAGCAAGTCCATACTTGTTTTTTAACAGCTGCAGAGCCACGCTTTAGAAACATGATTGAAGCCGTTTATCATTCAGACGAACAACATATTTTTATTATCCCTTATTTAATTTTTACAGGTTTATTAAAAAAAGAGATTGATCAAACAATTAAAGAATTTGATTGGGCAGATCGG
Organism: Bacillus sp. (in: firmicutes); assembly: GCA_031180405.1. Lineage (GTDB taxonomy): Bacteria > Bacillota > Bacilli > Bacillales > Bacillaceae > Metabacillus. Next base: position 7,630 of record JAPSLU010000037.1, read on the forward strand.
AATGTAGAAGTATGTTCATATCTTGGACCACATCCTATACTACTGAGTCTTTTTACAAAACGTGTTCAAGAAGCAATCGTAAATCATGCCGGCTCCTATACCTTCCGGGAGGAAAAGTTCAATGATACCTCTTCATATTGATGTGGAAAATCGACATGTTCTAATAGTTGGCGGAGGGAAAATAGCTTACAGACGTCTTCAGCTTTTTTTAAAAGAAGGAGCGATAGTGACGGTTATTAGCCCTGAAATTATTAAGGAAATCAAGGTCTTGTCAGATGAAAAACAAATTTCATGGAGGAAAAAAAAGGTAGAGCTCTCAGATCTACAACATGCGTTTATCATCATTACTGCCACAAATGATCCTAATGTAAACGAGTGGGTATCTGCTAATGTTAATGAATTTCAGCTTGTCAATGTAGCTAGTGATATGAACAAAGGGAATTTTATTGTTCCTAAGTCAGTGAAGAAAGGAAGACTTTCCATTTCTGTTTCTACAAATGGGGCAAGTCCTAAACTAGCGAAAGAAATTAGTGAGCAGCTTACAAAACAATTTGACGATGATTTTATAGAAAAGCTTGATCAATTATTTGAAGAAAGACAGAAAAAAAAGCAACAAAAATAACGAGGAAATGAAATCAATTAATGATTTGTTTTCCTCGTTTTTTGTGTTATATAACTTCCTTTGTTAGTTTCAGCTCTATATTTTTATGCATTGTTCGTTTTTCTTGGATAATAAACAAAGCCAAAATAACCGTTCGTAAGCCAGTATTGTAAAATACTTAAATATAAAAAATCAATTAAAGAAGTTACATACATCAAACTCAACTGTTGCCATAATAGATGCACGGCTACATTCTACTGTTTCCCAACAGTGTGATAATAACGGCATGAAATTTCCTGGTAGTTAATTTTAATTAAATAATATTCTAGAAAAAACATCAGAAAGCAGGGGATTGTAGGATATTTGCACTGAGATTGCAAACTTACACCAATCTTACCAAGGTTGTATTTGAAAAAATTTATAAAAACACCTACCCTTTTCGTAACTGAAATACCAAATCTTCATTTGGTGTTACATATACTGTTTGCTGATTGTCATAAATCACAAAGCCAGGTTTGGAGCCGCTAGGTTTTTTTACGTGTCTTATTGCTGTAAAATCAACAGGAACAGAGCTGGAATTTTTCGCTTTGCTAAAATAGGCTGCTATATTGGCAGCTTCTACTATTGTCTGTTCAGAAGGATTTTGGCTACGAATAACGACATGTGAACCAGGAATATCCTTTGTATGAAGCCAAATGTCATCACGGGCTGCAAGTTTATTTGTTAAGTATTCATTTTGTTTGTTGTTTTTCCCGACAATTATTTCTGTTTTATCTGTTGAGAGATAATGCTCAAGGACAGGCTTCAGATTTTTTTTCTTTTTGATGTTACGAGATTGTCTTTGCTTTAAATATCCACCTTCTATTAATTCCTCTCGAATCTCTTCTATATCTTTAGGGGAAGCAGATTCAATTTGTTGAATTAATCCCTCAAAATAATCAATTTCAGCTTGTGCTAACTGAATTTGTTCATGGACAACCTCGACTGAATTTTTTGCTTTTTGATATTTCAAGAAATATTTTTGTGCATTTTCAGAAGGGGTTTTTTGAACATCTAGCGGAATGGTGATAGTTTGGTTTTCTTCATCATAATAATTAATGACTTCTGCGACCTTATCACCCTTTTTTATTGCATAAATATTAGCCGTTACTAATTCACCGTATAGTTGAAATTCACTTGCTTTTTCAGCTTGATCTAATGTTGTTGTTAATTTTTTAATTTTTTTCTCATTTTTTTTCTTTTCATTCACCATAAATCGTTCGAGATCGTTTCCTTGTTGTTTTACACGATCCCGTTCTGCTTTCCCATAGTAATAACGATCTAATAACTCAGAGATCGATGAAAAGGTTTTTTCGTTTCCGTTTGCCAAATGAGAGAGGTGAATCATATAAAATAATTCTTTTTGGTTTTGTTCATAAATGCTAGGCGTCACCTTATTTTCCTTGATATCGCTAACTAAGGATAGAAAAGCACCAGGAATTGTTTTTCTGTTAACTAGACCAGCGCGGTGAGTTACTTCCTTAGCAAATAAGGGAGAAATTCCTGCAAATTGTTGAACAATTTGTTGGTCGATTTTCCCTGAGTTAAAATCCAATTTCTTTAAGATAACTTCTTCATCAGCCTCAAAAGGATTTAACTTTCCTTGGTCTGGTGGCAACACGTAAGAGTGACCCGGTAACACAGTTCGGTGGCGATTTACAGCTGGTGATAAGTGCTTCACACTGTCTAGTATCATATCCCGTTCTTTATCAATCAAAATAATATTACTATGTCTTCCCATAATTTCAATCATTAGGCGTTTAACTGTGACATCACCAAGCTCATTACGACTTCTTACATCAATGGTAATCATTCTTTCCATTCCAGGTTGTTCAATATACTCAATTACACCACCCTCTAAATGTTTTCTAAGTAGCATACAGAACATTGGGGGTTCACTTGGGTTTTCATAACTCTCATTTGTTAAATGAATTCTAGCGTAACTAGGATGAGCAGATAGAAAGAGTTTGTGATTTTTCCCACCGGATCTAACTTGAAAAATAAGGTCATATTTATATGGTTGATGTATTTTTGTGATTTTACCGTTCAGCAAAACCGTCTTCAATTCTTCTGTAATTGTATATGTAAATAAACCATCAAATGACATGGCAGTAACTCCTTCTTTTAACAGGCATAGTGTTAATTTTTGAATAAAGTTATATTAGCAAGTTTTGATCAAAACTGCGTAACTTTTCTAAATGATTATAGCATGTTTTAGGACGAGTCTGAATAAGTTGTCTTATAGGCTTGTCAATTACAAGGTAAATCTTAGCAATAGAATGGAATGCAAAGAGTGAAAATTCTTGTGCTTAAAGGGGTGTGTAGGAGATTCATGAAGTGGCATGAAATGAGATCAGATGAAGTAATGGATGCAATTAATACAGAGCGTGAGGTAGGTTTAACGAGTAAGGAGGTAGAAAAACGAACTCAAAAATTTGGTCTAAATGAATTAAAAGAGGCTGACCGACCTTCGGCTATTATTATATTCTTAAGCCAATTTAAAGATTTTATGGTCCTTGTTTTATTGGCAGCTACCTTGATTTCTGGTCTTTTAGGAGAATACATTGATGCAATTGCCATCATTGCGATCGTTATTGTTAACGGTGTATTAGGTTTTTTTCAAGAAAGACGAGCAGAGCGATCCTTAGAAGCATTAAAAGAACTTTCCGCCCCGCAAGTGACCGTGTTAAGAGAAGGTAATTGGGAGAAAATACTCTCAAAAGAATTAGTTCCTGGTGATATTGTCAAATTTGTTAGTGGAGATCGCATTGGCGCTGATATGAGATTGATAGATACTAAAAGCTTGGAGGTAGAGGAATCAGCTCTTACCGGGGAATCCCTACCTGTACAAAAATCAACACAACCAATTGCAGGTGAAAATGTTGGGCTAGGTGATTTAACCAATATGGTCTTTATGGGGACATTGGTAACAAGAGGTTCTGGTATTGGAGTGGTAATTGGTACCGGCATGAATACCGCTATGGGTCAAATTGCAGACCTCCTTCAGAACGCAGAAACAATGGAAACTCCACTTCAAAGACGTTTGGAACAACTTGGTAAAATACTAATTGTTGTTGCTTTAATTTTGACTGTTCTTGTCGTTGGCGTTGGAGTACTTCAGGGTCATGATCTTTATAATATGTTTTTAGCTGGTGTGTCATTGGCGGTTGCAGCAATTCCAGAAGGACTTCCTGCAATTGTGACAGTTGCTTTATCGCTTGGAGTTCAACGAATGATTAAGCAAAAGTCTATCGTGCGAAAACTACCTGCGGTAGAGACTCTTGGCTGCGCGTCAGTCATTTGTTCAGATAAAACAGGAACGATGACACAAAATAAAATGACGGTCACACATGTATGGTCTAGTGATAAAGTATGGAATGTAACTGGTACAGGCTATCATCCACATGGTGAGTTTTTACGTGATGGTCAGCCAGTAGAAGCAGCAAAAACAAAAACCCTTCAGCAAATATTAACGTTTGGGTCTCTATGTAACTCAGCGTCTATTAAAGAAAGTGAGGGTCAATATCATCTTGATGGTGACCCAACTGAAGGTGCACTCTTAGTTGCTGCAATGAAAGCCGGTTTAAATAAGGAATTTTTACTGAAAAACTTTGAAGTGATTGAAGAATTTCCGTTTGATTCAGCTAGGAAAATGATGAGTGTTGTTATCCGTGATAAATCAGGAAATCGTTTTGTTGTCACAAAAGGGGCACCAGATGTATTAGCAGGTGTTTCCAAACATATTTTATGGAATGAACGTCAGGAAGAATTTAATACTAAGTATGATGAAAAAGTTAAGCAAGCAATTGAATCACTGGCATCCCAAGCATTGCGGACAATTGCTGTTGCGTTTAAACCAATTAAATCTACTGAAAAAATCAATTCAAGCTTTGAAGCGGAGAGAGATTTGGTGTTTATTGGTTTACAAGGTATGATTGACCCACCTCGTCCTGAGGTGAAGCAAGCTGTTAAGGAATGCCGTGACGCTGGAATAAAAACGGTGATGATTACTGGAGACCATGTTATAACAGCGAAAGCCATCGCGCAGCAACTAAATATCTTACCTCCAAACGGGAAGGTGATGGAAGGTAAGGATTTATCAGGTCTTTCTGTTGAAGAACTAGAGGAAATTGTTGATGACGTTTATGTATTTGCAAGGGTTTCACCAGAGCACAAGTTGATAATTGTAAAAGCACTACAAAATAGAGGTCATATTGTAGCAATGACTGGTGATGGTGTAAATGATGCACCTGCGATAAAGGCTGCAGATATTGGTATTTCGATGGGGATTACAGGTACAGATGTTGCCAAGGAAGCTTCCTCATTGGTATTAGTAGATGACAACTTTGCTACGATTAAATCCGCTATTAAAGAAGGAAGAAATATATACGAAAACATACGAAAGTTTATTCGTTATCTTCTGGCGTCAAATGTTGGAGAAATTTTAGTTATGTTGTTTGCTATGCTTCTAGCTCTACCTTTACCCCTTGTGCCAATTCAAATCCTTTGGGTAAATTTAGTAACAGATGGTCTTCCTGCTATGGCTTTAGGGTTAGATCAGCCAGAAGGCGATGTAATGAAGCGGAAACCAAGACACCCGAAAGAAGGGGTTTTTGCAAGAGGTTTAGGTTGGAAGGTTATATCACGAGGATTTCTTATTGGGATCGTTACACTAGCCGCATTTATGATTGTATATTACCGTAATCCAGATGAACTTGCTTATGCTCAAACTATAGCTTTTGCTACATTGGTTATGGCTCAGTTAATTCACGTTTTCGATTGTCGTAGTGAAAAGTCAATTTTTGAACGTAACCCATTTGGGAATATGTATTTAATTGGGGCGGTAATTTCATCAATTTTACTGATGCTTGTTGTAATCTATTACCCTCCATTACAACCGATATTTCACACACTTCCAATTTTAGCTAGAGATTGGTTATTGATTCTAGGGTTATCAGCTATCCCAACTTTTTTACTTGCAGGTTCACTTTTAACAAGAAAAACCTCGAAGACTATGATATAATCCTTAAGGGGATGACCCAAAAAGTCATCCCCTTTGCTTATTAATCAATTATCGTGCTATTTTAGTAGTATCTAAAGTCGCTGAACGGTCGCTTGCGCTTTACTTGGAAGATCGATTCTGTACCTAGTTTGGGTGTCTAGCTCCAGCACCAAGGCGCTTGCGCTTTTATTAGAAAGAGATGTGATACATAATGGTAAGAAGTATGACTGGCTTTGGCCGTGCTAGCGGGCACATTCACTCCTGTCTTTTTACAATAGAAATAAAGTCAGTTAATCATCGATTTTTAGATATTCACTTTAAAATGCCTAAACAGATTATGAACATGGAAGAAAAAATAAGAAAAGTGATTTCAAAAACCATTAATCGTGGAAGGATTGAAGTTTATATAAATGTTGAAGGTAAGTTTCTTTCTACAAAATCAATTCAAGTAGATTGGGGTTTATTAGATCAATATGTTAATTCACTTCAACAAATAAAAAAGCGGTTTTCATTGAATGACCAACTTTCATTAGATCAAATCCTTGCTTTAGACGGTGCTATCAATATACAAGAAGAAACGATGTCTAGCGATCCGTTTGAACATGGCATTATAGAGCTTGTTGAAACTGCTGTTAGACAATTAGCGACAATGAGAAATGTGGAAGGGGATCAATTGACTGTTGATTTGAACAAAAGATTAAACCTTCTTAGTCAGATAAATCATGAACTAGAAAAACTGGCTCCAATTGTTGTGGAAAACTATCGGGAGCGTATAAGCAATCGCGTTTCAGATTTCGTTTCTGGAAAAATTGATGATAATCGAATTCTAACTGAAGTTGCTCTTTTTGCTGATAAAGTGGATATCAATGAAGAGATAACAAGAATACATAGCCATATTCATCAATTTATAGAGGCATTAAAAGCAAATGAACCAATTGGTCGCAAGTTAGACTTTCTAGTTCAAGAGTTAAATAGGGAAGCTAATACAATTGGGTCTAAGGCTAATGATAGTGGAATAGCGAAAAATGTTGTTGAATTAAAAAGTATTATTGAAAAATTAAAGGAACAAGTTCAAAATATTGAATAGGTTCAACAACTATTGATTATAAAAGGGCTTAAAAGGCAAAAATAGTTTTGTCTTTCACTAGGGGGAGCATTGAATGAGCATTAAATTAATCAATATCGGTTTTGGGAACATTGTTTCTGCTAACCGTATTATATCTATTGTTAGTCCTGAATCAGCTCCAATTAAGAGAATCATTCAAGACGCAAGAGATAGAGGGATGTTAATCGACGCTACATATGGCCGTCGCACAAGAGCAGTTGTGATTATGGATAGTGATCATATTATCCTATCTGCTGTGCAGCCAGAAACAGTTGCTCAAAGGCTTTCAAATAAAGATGAGCTATCAGATGAAGGGTAGGGAATAGAAGCATTGATAAAAGAAAGAGGATTATTAATCGTCCTGTCAGGACCTTCAGGTGTAGGAAAAGGAACGGTTAGAAAAGAGTTATTTTCACAAGAAGATACAGCATTTGAATATTCCATCTCGATGACAACTAGAAAACCACGTGAAGGTGAAATCGACGGTGTTGATTATTTCTTTAAATCAAGAGAAGAATTTGAATCTTTAATTGAACAAAGTAAATTGCTTGAATGGGCAGAATACGTAGGTAATTATTATGGAACACCAGTTGATTACGTTGAAAAGACGTTAAGTGAAGGAAAAGATGTTTTTCTTGAAATTGAAGTTCAAGGTGCACTTCAAGTAAGAAATGCATTTCCAGAGGGACTGTTTATCTTTTTAAGTCCACCTAGCTTAAATGAACTTAAAAACCGTATTGTGACGAGAGGAACAGAGTCAGAAGAACTAATTAACAACCGTATGAAGGTCGCTAAAGAAGAAATTATCATGATGGATGCCTATGATTATGTTGTGGAAAACGATAATGTTCTTTTAGCTTGTGATCGTATTAAGGCGATCGTAACGGCAGAACATTGCCGACGTGAACGAGTTGCACCAAGATATAAAAAAATTCTGGAGGTTGAATAAATGTTATATCCTTCTATTGACGTATTAATGAATAAACTAGATTCCAAATATACCCTTGTTACTGTAGCAGCAAAGCGTGCGCGTGAAATGCAAGAACTTAGTGACCAACAAATTATGAAGCCAGTTTCATACAAGTATGTTGGTAAAGCACTAGAAGAGATCAATGCCGGGCTTCTTAATTATAAACGTGCTGAAAAATAATGGGCATTATTAGAGGATGACTCAAGTGCTAAGGGTCAGACCCCACAAAGACTTATATATGGACTTGACCTTTAGGGAAAGAGCTGTATATTCATGTTTAATGTGGGATCTGACCCTATTGTGTTATCCTCTTTTTTTAGCCTGGAAATAAAAAAAGGAATTACGAAAGTAGGTGGAGAAAGAATGATATCTGGTAGGAAAATATTATTATGTGTGAGCGGGGGAATTGCTGTATATAAAGCAGCTGCACTAACAAGCAAATTAGTACAAGCAGGTGCAGAGGTAAAAGTGATCATGAGTGACTCAGCGATTGAATTCGTTTCACCATTAACCTTTCAAGCACTTTCTCGTAACGATGTCTTTTATGACACCTTTGATGAAAAAAATTCAAAAGTCATTGCACATATTGATTTAGCTGATTGGGCAGATCTTGTTTTAGTAGCGCCCGCTACTGCAAATATTATTGGGAAATTAGCGAACGGAATTGCTGATGATATGTTAACAACAACCTTATTAGCTACAACAGCAAAAGTATGGATTGCACCGGCGATGAACGTACATATGTATGATAATCCAGCTGTTCAGAAAAATATTAGAACACTTTATGATTATGGCTATCAATTTATTGAACCTAGTGAAGGTTTTTTAGCGTGTGGGTATGTAGGGAAGGGTAGGTTAGAAGAACCTGAAAAAATAGTATCTCTGCTAACGACCTATTTTGAAAAGCTAGAACTTGGTGAACCTTTGAAAAACGTTAAAATTATGGTAACAGCAGGACCAACTAGAGAAATGGTGGACCCTGTACGGTATTTTACGAATCATTCATCTGGAAAAATGGGCTATGCGATTGCCGAGGAAGCAGAAAAGTTAGGAGCAACTGTTACATTAATTACAGGTCCAACCTCTATCACCCCACCTGAAATGGTTCATACAATCCGAGTTGAATCGGCTGAGGACATGTATCAACAGGTAATGGATCGTTATCCGAAAGTTGATGTTGTTATAAAGTCTGCAGCGGTAGCAGACTATCGACCAGCCAACACATACGATCAAAAGATGAAAAAGAAAGACAGTTTAGTCATTGAAATGGAAAAAACAACAGACATTTTAAAAGAGTTAGGAAAGAGAAAAGACCATCAATTACTTGTTGGATTTGCAGCTGAGACGAATGACCTTGAGCAATATGCAAAAAAGAAATTGGAAAATAAAAATCTAGATCTTATCGTAGCGAATAATGTAACGTCTGAAGGAGCAGGGTTTGGGATAGATACGAATATTGTCACGATATTTGATCGTGAATTAAACAAATCTGAGCTACCTCTTATGACTAAAAAAGAAGTTGCGAGGGAGCTTCTCCAAAAAGTGACAAGCTTATTAAAGGGTGTTACAAAATGAAATATGCAAGTGTTATTGTTGATGTACCCTCTATGCAAACAGACAGATCCTACGACTATAAAATTCCAGAAGAGTGGCAAGATTTCTTAACAGCAGGTATGCGAGTGATCGTGCCCTTTGGTCCTAGAAAAGTACAAGGATTTGTTATAGATACGAAAGATTCTTCAGAATTTAATCGTTTAAAATCTATTTCCGAATGCTTAGATTTAACCCCATGCCTAACACCTGAATTATTGAAAGTGGGTCATTGGTTAACAGAAAAAACACTTTGCTTTAAAATATCAGCTTTTCAAGCCATGCTACCGGCTGCGATGAAGGCTAAATATGAAAAAGTATTATCACTTACTTCTGGAGAACACTTAGAACATATTACGAAGCAAATTCAACCTTTTTTCAACCAAAAAAATCAGGTAGATATGAAGGAGGTTGAACAATCTGTTTCACTGAGAGTCATTCAAAAAGAGATTGAGAGGGGCTATTTAGAACTTATCTATAAAGTGAAGCAAAAAGGGAATAAAAAAAAGGTTAGGACTGTAAATCTGAATCTTTCTTTCGATCATTTAGCTAAGCAAATCGATGAGTTTCCATCTAATGCAAAAAAACAATTAGAGGTTTTAATGTATTTCCAAACCAATAAGATTAGGAAGATTCCAGTACCAGATTTAATAGTGGAAACGAACACGTCTGATGCTTCAATAAAAGCACTTATTTCAAAAGGTATATTAACTGAAGAGTTCAAAGAAGTTTATCGGGACCCTTATCAAGATCGACACTTTGAAAAAACAAAAGCCTTGAGCTTAAATAGTGAACAACAGCAAGCAATTACCCCTATCCTTAACGCTGTTAAAGTAGAAGAACACCAAGTGTTTCTCATGTACGGAGTGACAGGTAGCGGTAAGACTGAAGTATACCTTCAATCGATTGAAGCAGTACTGAACAAGGGAAAAGAAGCAATTGTTCTTGTACCTGAAATATCACTTACTCCACAGATGGTCAATCGTTTTAAGGGACGCTTTGGTTCAAAGGTAGCAGTCCTTCATAGTGGTCTTTCTATTGGGGAAAAATATGACGAGTGGAGAAAGATACAAAGAAAAGAAGTACAATTAGTTGTAGGAGCAAGATCGGCTATATTTGCACCATTTGAAAATCTAGGTATGATCATCATTGATGAAGAACATGAATCTAGCTATAAACAGGAAGAAAATCCTCGTTATCATGCCCGCGATGTAGCCATTTATCGTGCAAAGCATCATCGATGTCCCGTTGTGTTAGGTAGCGCCACACCTGTATTAGAAACATTTGCAAGAGCTCAAAAAGGTGTGTACGAGCTTCTGACATTAAAGGAACGCGTAAACAAAAGATCTATGCCTTCCGTCGATATTGTAGATATGAGAGAAGAACTAAGAAATGGAAACCGTACAATGTTTTCCACCTCCTTGATTGAAAAACTAAAAAATCGATTGGAAAAAGGTGAGCAATGTGTATTGTTTTTAAATAAACGTGGATATTCTTCTTTCGTCATGTGCCGTGATTGTGGATTTGTCATTCAATGTCCTCATTGTGATATTTCATTAACCTATCACCGTTTTGGACAACAGCTTAAATGTCATTATTGTGGTCATGAGGAACAAATGCCTAACGTTTGTCCTGAATGTCAAAGTGATCATATTCGCTTCTTTGGTACAGGCACTCAACGTGTTGAAGAGGAGCTATTAAAAGTTTTACCAGAGGCTCGCATCGTTAGAATGGATGTTGACACAACAGGACGTAAAGGGGCCCATGAGAAGTTATTGACGAGATTTGGAAATAAACAGGCTGATATCTTACTTGGAACACAGATGATCGCAAAGGGACTTGATTTCCCTGATGTAACCTTAGTTGGTGTGCTAACCGCAGACACAATGCTTCACTTGCCTGACTTTCGAGCATCAGAAAAAACTTTCCAACTTTTAACACAAGTAAGCGGAAGAGCAGGAAGGCATGAATTGCCAGGGGAAGTGATCATTCAAACATATACTCCTGAGCATTATAGCATTCAGTTAGCGAGTCAATATGATTACGATACTTTTTATGAGCAAGAGATGTCTCTGCGAAAATCACATGCGTACCCACCCTACTTTTTTCTTGCCCTTGTAACAGTTTCCCATCCTGAAATTACAAAAGTGGTGGCAGTGACTGACAAGATTGTTCAATTCTTGAGAAGGAATGTTTCGAATGAAGCAAAAATTCTAGGACCAGTCGCTTCCCCTATTCCCCGGATCAATGATAGATATCGCTACCAATGCATGGTAAAATACAAGCGGGAAACGAATCTACATGAGACACTAAGAAAGATTAATGAACATTTTCAGCAAGAAATGAATTCGGATGATCTAAAGATCATCATTGATTTAAGCCCTAACACAATGATGTGAATTCTTATTTGGAAGTCTAATTTGGATTTCAATGGAATTTTCATTTTTGTAATATAAAAAATAATATAGATGTTTTTGTTTGGAGGAATTCTTTTGGCAATAAAGTCAATTGTGATGTATCCCGCTCAAGTTCTAGAAACACCGTGTGAGAAGGTCGATGTTTTTGATAAAAAGCTTTCAAAACTAATAGCGGATATGTATGATACGATGATAGAGAATGATGGAGTTGGTTTAGCAGCTCCACAAATCGGCATAACTAAGCAAATTGCAATTGTAGATATTGATGACCATCATGGAACGATTGAATTAATTAATCCGGTTATTATAGAGCAGCGCGGTTTACAAACAGGTCCAGAAGGCTGTCTAAGCTTCCCAGGTTTATACGGTGAAGTAAGCAGGGCTGATTATGTGAAAGTAAAAACTTATAATCGAAAAGGAAAAATGAGAATGATAGAAGCTGAAGGGTTTTTAGCTCGCGCAATTCAGCACGAAATCGATCATTTAGAAGGAATTCTTTTTACATCAAAAGTTGAAAAATATATAGAAGAAGATGAATTAGAAAGCTCGGAAGGATGACAGATATGACAAAAATTGTTTTTATGGGAACTCCTGATTTTTCAGTTCCTATTTTAAGAAGCCTTGTGCAAGCTGGCTATAATATCGTTGGTGTTGTTACACAACCTGATCGCCCAAAAGGAAGAAAAAAAATCCTAACACCCCCACCAGTTAAGGTTGAAGCTGAAAAGCACAACATAAAAATTTTACAACCTGAGAGAATTCGTTTTGAATATCAAGATATTTTGGCCTTAGATCCAGACCTTATTATTACAGCGGCATTTGGTCAAATATTACCAAAGGAATTGTTGGAAGCTCCAAAGCATGGGTGTATAAATGTTCATGCTTCACTCTTGCCTGAATTAAGAGGTGGGGCACCAATTCATTATTCGATCCTTCAAGGGAAGACTAAGACGGGTATTACAATAATGTATATGGCTGAGAAGCTTGATGCTGGTGATATTCTTACACAAAAAGAGGTTGAGATTGAAGAAAGTGACACGGTTGGCACATTGCATGATAAATTAAGTAAAGCTGGTGTTAAATTATTACTAGAAACGGTACCATCATTATTAAATGGTGAGTTAACACCACAGAGACAAGATGATGCTAAAGCGACTTTTGCTTCAAATATTAAAAGAGAACAGGAACGAATCGATTGGTCTAAGTCTGGAGAAGAAATTTATAATCAAATTAGAGGCTTAAATCCTTGGCCAGTTGCCTTTACGACATATCAAAATCAATCGATAAAAATATGGTGGGGTGAAAAAACTCAAGTTAGCCAGGATGCTCCTTTTGGTACGATTCTACGACTTGACCATGATGGAATTGTCGTATCAACAGGGAATGATACTGCCATAAAGATTACCCAACTCCAGCCTTCAGGCAAAAAGAAGTTAACTGGCGAAGAATTTTTGAGAGGAACAACCATGATAGTTGGTGAGAGATTAGGCGATGAACATGAAAAAACAAATGACCGTCCGTGATGTTGCAGTAGAAATCTTATTGCAAATTGAGAAAAATCAAGCATATAGCAACTTGTTATTAAATTCGATGATAAAGAAGCATCAAGTTAACCCAAAGGACATTTCACTTTTAACAGAGATTGTTTACGGTACATTACAAAGAAGAGATACACTTGATTTTTATTTAGAAGGCTTTTTAAAAAGGGCTAAAAAAATTGAGGCCTGGGTTAGGATTTTACTTCGTATCTCTATTTATCAAATGGTTTATTTAGATCGGGTACCGGAGCGAGCTATATTCTTTGAGGCAGTTGAAATTGCGAAAAAAAGAGGTCATAAGGGCATTTCTTCCTTTGTTAATGGTGTTTTAAGATCAGTGCAACGAGAAGGTATTCCTGATATCGAACAAATCAGCGATCCAATCGATAGACTCTCAATTAAAACTAGTCACCCAAAATGGCTCGTAGAAAAATGGATTGACCAATTTGGCTATGATGAAGCAGAAAAAATGTGTGAAGCAAATTTAGAGCCCCCATCACAAACTGCAAGAGTGAACCAAATGAAAGCAACAGTTGACGAAATGATTGAAACCTTGCATAAAAATGGGATAATTGCAGAACGTGGTGATTTAGCAGTTGATGCTCTAAAAGGCACGAAGGGAAATCTTGCATTAACAGATGCTTTTGCTGAAGGTTTATTCACTATCCAAGATGAAAGTTCTATGTTAGTGGCTAGAGCCCTGAATCCACAATTACATGAGACAATTTTAGATGCTTGTGCTGCACCGGGAGGGAAATCCACACATATTGCTGAACAAATGATGGGGACAGGAACTGTCCATTCCCTAGACTTACATGAGCATAAAGTGAAATTAATCAAGCAACAAGCAGAGCGTTTAGAACTTAAAAATATCCAAGCAGAACCACTTGATAGCAGGTTAGCAGGCGAAAGGTTTGCGAATGAAAGCTTTGACCGAATACTAGTAGATGCACCATGCTCCGGTTTCGGAGTTATACGAAGAAAACCTGATATTAAGTACACGAAAACACAGCAAGATGTAGTAAAACTTGCCGAGCTTCAGAAGAATATAATCACATCTGTTGCACCTTTATTAAAATCAAAAGGTGTGTTAGTTTATAGTACATGCACAGTAGATTATGAAGAAAATCGAGGTGTCGTTGAGGAATTCTTAAAACAGCACCCTAATTTTGAACTAGATCATTCTGCAATAGGCAATTTTCCAGAAAAACTTCATCCTTACTTTCGAGATGGAGAAGTACAATTGCTACCACATTACTTTGGAACGGATGGATTTTATATAGTATGTTTACGAAAGAAGGGTTAAAATTGGAACAGGTAAATGCAACAAGAACAAAAAAGACCATCGTGGAGACAAATAATCAACCCTCCATTTATTCATTAGAGCTACATGAACTTGAAAATTGGTTAAAAGAGCATGGAGAAAAGTCATTTCGTGCGAATCAAATCTTTGATTGGCTTTATTCAAAACGAGCAACTAGCTTTGAGGATATGTCAAATTTATCAAAAACTTTGCGTGAGCTTTTACAGGAACATTTCACATTAACAACGTTAAAAACAATCATTCAACAAACATCAAAAGATGGTACGATAAAGTTTCTTTTTGAATTACATGACGGATATTCCATTGAAACAGTTTTAATGAGGCATGAATATGGCAATTCTGTATGTGTAACTACTCAAGTAGGATGTCGTATTGGTTGTACGTTCTGTGCGTCTACATTAGGTGGACTAAAAAGAAACCTTGAAGCAGGAGAAATCGTTGCACAGGTCGTAAAGGTACAACAAGCACTAGATGAATTTGAAGAACGTGTTAGTCATGTAGTTATAATGGGAATCGGGGAGCCGTTTGATAACTATGATGAAATGATGTCCTTTTTGAAAATTATTAATCACGATAAAGGATTAAACATTGGTGCGAGGCATATTACCGTTTCAACAAGCGGGATTATCCCGAAAATCTACAAATTTGCTGATGAGAAGCTGCAGATCAACTTTGCCATATCATTGCATGCGCCAAACACTGAGTTACGAACAAAGCTAATGCCAATTAACAAAGCCTACAAACTGCCAGATTTAATGGAGGCAGTAAAATACTACGTAAATAAAACTGGAAGACGTGTAAGCTTTGAATATGGGCTATTTGGTGGAGAGAATGACCAAGTAGAGCATGCAGAAGAACTGGCTAAATTAGTAAAAGGGTTAAAATGTCATATTAATTTAATTCCAGTTAACTATGTACCTGAAAGAAACTATGTACGAACACCTAAAGAACAGATTACATTATTTGAAGATACGCTTAAAAAGCACGGTGTAAATGTAACAACTAGAAGAGAGCAAGGGCATGATATAGACGCAGCGTGTGGACAACTTCGAGCTAAGGAGCGTAAAGAGGAGACGAGGTGACCGGGTTGGATCAAGTTTATTTATCAGATAGGGGAAAGGTTAGGCAACATAATGAGGATGCTATTGGAGTATTTCAAAATAAGTCAGGTATTTTAGCCATTGTAGCAGATGGTATGGGTGGTCATTTGGCAGGCGAAGTTGCAAGCCAAATGGCAATCTCGATATTTAAGAAGCTTTGGGAGGAAGAACCTGTTATTAAAGGGCCAAGTGACGCAGAAAGCTGGTTGACAGAGAAGGTGATAGAAGTAAACAAAGCTGTTTACGAACATTCTTTGTCACACCCCGAATGTCAAGGAATGGGAACAACAATTGTCACTGTTTTAGCTACATCAACTTATGCAACGATTGGACATATAGGTGATAGCCGCTGTTATTTATTAAATGATAGTGGCTTCAACCAGGTCACACAGGATCATTCTCTAGTCAATGAACTTGTTAAATCAGGACAAATTTCAAAGGAGGATGCAGAACATCATCCTCGTAAAAATGTCCTTATAAGAGCACTTGGAACCGAGCAAACTGTTGAATTAGATGTTAGTACGATTGAGATGGAGGATCAGGATCTTTTATTATTATGTTCTGATGGATTGTCGGATAAAGTGTCAGATGATGTATTAGAAAAAGAACTTCTCACATCAGATAATCTTGTACAGACAGCTAATTATTTGGTTCAGCTTGCAAATGATAATGGTGGAGAGGACAATATTTCTCTTATTATGTTAAAAAAGACGGCACAAGGATTAGGTGAAGAGTCGTGCTAATAGGTAAAAGAATTAGTGGCCGTTATAAAATTCTAGAAGTTATCGGTGGCGGCGGAATGGCTAATGTCTACCTAGCGCGAGATATGATTCTAGAAAGAGAAGTTGCAATGAAAGTATTGCGCTTTGATTTTTCTAATGATGATGAATTCATCAAGCGGTTTAGAAGAGAGGCCCAATCTGCTACAAGTTTGGCACATCCAAATATCGTAAGTATTTATGATGTCGGTGAGGAAGATGGCATTTATTATATCGTGATGGAATATGTAGATGGTCAAACATTAAAGCAATACATACAACAATTTGCACCAATTCATCCAAGAAAAGCTGTCAGCATAATGGTTCAAATTGCAACTGCCATTCAACACGCTCATGATAACCAAATTATTCATCGTGATATCAAGCCGCATAATATATTAATTGATCACCATGGTAATGTAAAAGTAACAGATTTCGGAATTGCAATGGCATTAAGTGCAACAACAATCACACAAACGAATTCCGTTCTAGGTTCAGTTCACTATTTATCACCTGAGCAAGCAAGAGGTGGCCTAGCGAATAAAAAATCAGATATTTATTCTATTGGAATTGTCTTTTTTGAGTTACTAACCGGGAGATTACCTTTTGATGGTGAGTCTGCAATTTCCATTGCCCTTAAGCATCTGCAATCAGAGACACCATCTCCAAAAAGGTGGAATCCAGACATACCTCAAAGTATCGAAAACATTATTTTAAAATCAACTGCTAAAGATTCTTTTCATCGGTATGATTCAGTAGAAGAAATGGAAAAAGATTTAGAAACAGCATTTGATGTAAAGAGATTATCTGAACCTCGTTTTTCTATACCTGACGATGATGAGGCAACGAAGGCAATACCTATAATAACGAATGAAAGTATTGCAATTGATCGGATTGATGACACAATTGTAAGAAAACCTACAAGTTTTATCGATGCTGAGGGGAAACCAAACAAAAAAGAAATTAAAAAAGAGAAACAGGGTAAGAAGAAAATTGAACCGAAGAAGAAAAAAAGCAAACTTGCTACTTTTATTATTACCACTTTTCTTATATTAATAATGGGATTCGTGGCTGCATTTACGATTATACCACCCTTGTTATTACCGAAGGATATTGAAGTACCCGATCTCACTGGGGAATCATATGAAGAGGCTGTAACGATCCTGCTTGAAAATGGTTTTGATGTTGGGAAAGAACCGATCCTTATTTCCGATGAAGAAATTGAAGAAGGACATGTTATTAAAACAGATCCAGAAGCAAATTCCATTACTAAGGAAGGTTCCTTAATTACAATCTATGAAAGTACTGGAAAAGAAAAAACTGTATTAGAAGATTATGTAGGACGCTCTATTGAACGTGTTCGATCGATTCTTGAATCAAAGGGTTTTAAGATTCATGTAACGGAGAAAACAGATGAGACTGAATCTGTAGGAAGGATCTTGACTCAAAATCCTGAAGTTGGTGAAGAGGTTGTTCCATCTGAAACTGAAATAGAATTTACTGTAAGTAAAGGACCTAAGCCGTTAGAAATAGCGGATTTAATTGGTAAAAACAGGTCTGAGGTTGATGAATATATTTCCCAATACGGATTTATACCAAATATTTCAGAAGAAAATTCCGAAACAGTTCCTGAAGGGAAATTAATCGCCCAATCACCAGATCCTGGAACTGAGGTTGTACCAAAGGAAACGACATTAAAGCTTGTATATTCCTTAGGTCCAAAAGTTAAAGCCCCTAAAACAGTAACAAAAACAGTTAAAATCCCTTATGAACCTGAAGAGGAAGGGGCAGAGTTAACTGTTGAGATTTCAATTGATGATGCCAATTATTCCATATCAGAAGTATATGATACGTTTCAAATAACTAGTCCACAGGTTAGAAAATTAGAATTTACCATTAACCCTGGTGAGATAGCATACTATCAAATTATTGTTGATGGAAAAATGTATAGTTCTGAAAAAATTGAGTATCCAATAAAAGAATAAATATCGATATGTTCCCTAGAAAGAGTAAAATCTCTTTTTAAGATAAATAATAAACTTGTTATTTATATAAGATTAATTTTCTTATTAATTAAAAATTTGATCAACACCATCAAGGAGGTTATCCATGCCACAAGGGAAAATTGTGAAGGCTCTTAGTGGTTTTTACTATGTGCAAGACAAAGAAAAATTAATCCAGTGTAGAGGTAGGGGTGTGTTTCGCAAAAATAAAATCACACCTCTTGTAGGCGATGAGGTTGAGTACCAAGCAGAAAACGATTTAGAGGGTTACATTCTTGAGGTCTTTGAGCGGAAAAATGAATTAGTCAGACCACCGATTTGTAATGTTGACCAAGCAATTCTCGTGTTTTCAGCAGTTGAACCAGATTTTAGTCCAACCTTGTTAGATCGCTTTCTTGTTTTAATTGAAGCAAATGATATTACTCCGATTATTGTAGTTAGTAAAATAGATCTTATTCCTTCAGAAACAGTGAAAGGTAAAGTAGAGTCTTATGCCAAGGATTATCAAAAGGCTGGGTACACAGTTCTTTTAACATCAACAGTGAAATCAACAGTTGAAAAAGACTTACTGCCTTATTTAAATAACCATATATCTGTTTTTGCCGGACAGTCAGGAGTCGGGAAGTCCTCTTTACTAAATGTTTTAAGACCTGATTTGGATATTAAAACAAATCATATCTCCGCCCATCTTGGAAGAGGAAAACATACAACAAGACATGTTGAGCTCATACCAGTAGGGTCAGGGTTTGTTGCGGACACACCTGGATTTAGTTCCCTAGACTTTACAGGAATAGAGGTAGAGGATCTTACATATTGTTTCCCAGAAATGAGAGAACGAAGTGGAGATTGCAAATTCCGTGGATGCACACATGTAAAAGAACCGAAATGTAAAGTAAAAGAAGCGGTGGAAGCTGGAGTTATTCCACAGTACCGATATGAACATTATTTAACGTTTGTTGAAGAAATAA
>JAPSLU010000359.1 GCA_031180405.1 Bacillus sp. (in: firmicutes)
AAGGCCTTGTACCACTCAGAAGTTGCGGATGGGGGGAAGTATCAGGTAGCTTACCAAGCACTTGATCAGCCCAAAAAGTAGACTCTTATATCTAATCTATTCTTACTAAAAATTCTGTTATAAATGTTGGATGGTATTAGTGGATTAAGTTAGTGACCAAAATATGGTGTAGGTTGCTGCACAGTATAAAGATACTGTTCAATAGAAAATGTTATTCAATTAGAGCTAGTATACAAACACTCCAAATCTACATGTCATTTAGGGTTCCTCCACACAAAACCTTGTAAATTCAATATTTCTTTAACTATTTCGACCCTGACACCGGTATCTTTAGGTGAAACGAGGTAGGTTAAGAAACGATAGAACACTTACAAATGTTGATACATCAATGTTTGTGGGTGTTTTTTGTTTTTGGAGAAACAGGTGGAAAAGGTAGGTTTTGAATTCATTTTACACAAGGAAATACCGTTAGACTGTGGAGCAGCCCTTATATTTATTGCACAGTATACTTATTCTGCGCAATAAATATCTTCATTTTTTTTTGGATTTGTGACGTATGTACATAAGCTAACGAGTCAGTATGAATTTTTGATTTAAAGAGGTAGCTCTTTTTTGAATTGTATTTTAATGAAGAGATATTAAATAAGTCAAAATTTTTTATTAGGAAAAACATTACTACATTTTTTATCTTCAATCACCACTCAAGTTATGTGGAGTGCTGTTCGCTACTTGTAAGAAAAGATAAATAGATGTAACAGTGAGTAATGGGTCTTTCTTGAGTGGAAGGCTCTTTGTTTTTTATTACTACGAAGAAATATAACTGACCTCAAAAGGTTGGTATATAAAAAGAAATATATTACCAAAGTTTTAATGCATGGTAAATAAGATAAAAACTTGTATTGCTCTGATACAAAATCTTTCGTACAAGAAACAAATTTAAGTATTTTGAACTCAAGTTTTCTTGTTTTTCTATCTTAACTAAAGATCGAGTAGTGTAACCAATCTTTCTGGCTATTTCAAGGATGTTATTTCTCGTTTCTTCACAACCACCTTTCCATTTAGTGTAAATGATACAGCCGATTTCGATACGTTAGGCTAAATTGGCAATATAAACTAATTTAATTTAGTTTATTAACCTCGAAGTTAATATAGTTCGAAAATAATATTATAATAGAGTGTTTTAGTTTAGTAAAAAATTTTAGTTAAAATTAAATTTTTCTATATAAAGTATTAAAGAAAATTTTTCTAATTATATTGACTAAAAGCGAACCAGTTGGTATTCTTTGGTTATAAAATTAAATTAATGTTGAGATTTTCGCCTAAATATTTTAGTTTTTATCATTAAAACTAACTAAAAAAAGAAACTAAATTAACCAAGCGCTATATTTATATCTTAAAAATTTATTAGTTTTTAACTAAATTTATTTATATGGGTGATGCGGGAGGATGATATCAGTTAAATAGGTTAAAGTTAGGCTTTGTACCAACTGGAAGATCAGTATTTAGTAAAGAAGATGCCATTAATTTAAAGAACTTATTAAAAATAAGATTACTAGCTTTAGCTTAGATTTTGCTTGTTGATTTAAAGGTCTGCTGAATAATGAAGGGGTTTATCTTATTCCTCCATTTGTAGGACTCGGATCTCCATATTGGAGTCCTGATACAAGGGCTGCCATAACGGGAATGAGTCGAAAAAAAGGCAAGCTCATATTGTCCGCGCAGCGTTAGAAAGCATTGCATATCAGGTGATTGTCTAACTAGCTTAAGTTGAGTCTGGTATCAAGTAAGGTGCTTTGAGATGGTGTGCGATTAAAAATAACTTCTTAATGCAGTTTTTTGCTGATCTGTTAAGTATAGAGGTAATCGTTTCTAACATAGAGGAACTATCAACGATAGGATCTGCATACTTAGCTGGTATCAGAGTAGGATATGGCATTCTCAAGTAGAAATAGGTACGTTATCCAATAACGTTGTCCTATACGAACCGAATGAGGGGGGTGATTAGTAGCCCAAAGCTATACTTCTAGGAAACAAGCAGTCTCGAAATTATTGGTAGAAACAAAATACGTTTAAGGTATAATTATAAACTTTATACCAAAAAATGTAAGCGTTTTAATAAGGCGCTAAAAGAGAAGAATCTTAAAGAATTAAACACTACTTTTTATTGAAAAGGGGAAGTTATCATGAGAAAAAATTTATTGCTTTTAGTGGTCATGTTATTGATGAGTTTTGTGTTATTTGCTTGTTCTCAAGATAAAAATACAGATCAAGTAAGCGGTGAAACTGATACTGAAGAAACTACTACAGGTACTGAAACGGAAGAACAGACTACTAGCCCAGATACGGATCATTCTAACCTAATCGTGATTATTACGCCATCTCACGACAATCCATTCTTCAAGACGGAAGCTGATGCAGCCAAGGAGAAAGCCGAAGAATTAGGATATGAAACATTAGTGTTATCTCATGATGATGACCCAAATAAACAAAGTGAACAAATCGACACAGCCATCTCAAGAAATGCAGCAGCTATTATATTAGATAATGCTGGTGCCGATGCAACAGTAGTTGCTGTGCAAAAAGCTAAAGATGCTGGAATTCCATCCTTCTTAATTGATAGAGAAATAAACCAAACGGGAATAGCAGTTTCACAGATTGTTGCGAATAACTATCAAGGTGCAAGTCTAGTAGCAGAAAATTTTGTTGAATTAATGGGTGAAGAAGGAAAATATATAGAGTTAAAAGGTAAGGAATCGGATACAAACGCAGGCGTACGTTCACAAGGATTTCATGAAGTGATTGACCAATATCCGGATATGGAAATGGTTGCCGTTCAAAGTGCAAACTGGAGTCAAACAGAAGCATACTCAAAGGTTGAATCTATTATTCAAGCAAATAGCGATATTAAAGGTGTTATTGCTGGTAATGACACAATGGCTATGGGTGCTTATGCAGCTCTAGAGGCAGCAGGAATGGATGATGTCATTGTTGTTGGTTTCGATGGAAGTAACGACGTTAGAGATTCTATTTTGAAGGGCGGAATTAAAGCAACTGGATTACAGCCAGCCTATGATATTGCACAAATGGCTGTAGAACAGGCTGACCAATATCTAAAAACTGGTTCAACTGGCCTTGATGAAAAGCAATTAGTTGAATGTATCTTAATTGATGAGACGAATGCTGACAAATTGAACAACTTCTTACTAAGTGAATGATCTTTAAATAACTAAATTTCGGGAAGACCCTTTGTTTTCAAAGAGTCTTCCTTACAAGACATAACTATATGGCGGAGTTGATTAATATGGGATTATTTAAAAAAAATAAAGGTACTACAATATCCGCAGGAATTGGTCTATTACTGCTTATAATCTTAATTGCCACTGGAACGACTGTTGTTAGTCATGATGATATAAAGGCAGAGGGACAAAAAAATGGAATTAGTGCTTCCAGATCTAATTTTAATGCTGAAGAATTTGTAGAAGAATCGTGGAGTACTGGTGTTATTCCCTTTTTTGAAAACAACCAAAGTAATGCGAGCGAATTACTAACTAAAATACAACAAACTAATTTAGAAGCAGTTGGGAAAGAAAGTGGTATTCAAAATGGGAACAGCTGGAATTTTATTATAAATGGTAAAGGTAAGGTAATAACTGTAAATACAGAATCTAGAAAGGGAACAGCTGAAATCGATGTTGAACCATTTGATGGTAAAGCTGATTTTATCCTTCAAATTGGTCCGGTTTTTGAGGGATATGCAATTAGAGATGTATTGGATTTAGTTAAGTTTGATGACTTTAGTAATCAAATTGAATGGTCTCAACTTGGCAGTGGACTTAATACAAAGATGTATCAAGAAAACTTAGAAGGAGTAACATTGGAAAACGGTGTAGAGCTAGACTTCACTGGAGTGTTAACAGCGGGTAAATCAAGTAAATTACTCACTCCTGTTATTATTCAGAAAGGGGGA
>JAPSLU010000038.1 GCA_031180405.1 Bacillus sp. (in: firmicutes)
TGATTACCCCGGCTTCTTCGCTGCAGCATTCCCTGTATGCGAGGCCCTCTTGGACAACGTAATCACTGATCAGCAAATTGAAGATATTAAGACTACGCCTATTTGGTTTACGCATGCAAAAAATGATACAATTGTAAGTCCTGAGATTACAGCAGTTCCAACATACGAGCGTCTACAAAAAGCCGGTGCATCTAATTGTCACTTTTCATATTTTGATAAGGTAGTAGAAACCTCAGGTATGTTCAAGGATTCTGACGGAAACCCTTTTGAATTCTTTGGACATGGTAGCTGGATTTATATGTTAAAAGATGAATGTGTTTTAGACTATGATGGTTCTCCTGTAAAAGTGGATGGAAAAGAGTTAACTCTTCTTCAGTGGTTGGCGTTACAATCAAAATAGTACGGAACAGATTACTGGTTCGATATGTAAATATATGTATAAAAAATAAAATTGCATAATGCAAGCTCGAATTTCTTAGTATGTAAGGAATTCGAGCTTATTTGATTTTGATAAAACGTTAGATCTGTGCCACTTGCAGGAATAATCATTGCAGGAACTATGTTAATGGCTATATTAAAAGTACATGGTCAAAATGGTTTATGGGCAACATCAAATGGATATGAATATAATCTATCGTTACTTGTTATCGCGATGGGTATAGCTTTAATTGGTGCTGGCCGTTATAGTATAGCTTGTTTTTTATTTTAAAATACCTGTAGGATTGACCCCTTGCGATTAAAGGGTTTGGCGGAGCGACCTTATTACCCAGCCGATAAAACTGCGGAATTATTAGAAAAGATAATGGGACTTGAACTTGTTGCAAAAGAAGGAGATTTTAGTCGTTTCCATTCTTCAGCAAAGATTGGGAACATCATTGATTTAAAGCAAACTCCTATTGGACGAGGACAAATGGGTGCTGGAACAGTACATCACATCGCACGGCGTGCAGTTGATGACCAAGATCAATTAGATTGGCAAATATGTTTCAGAAAATGGCTATCAGAACTCCTGTTAAACATAAACTACTTTAATGCTATTTACTTAGAGAACATGGAGAAAGTCTATTTGAAATTGCAAATTATCCTCCAGGATTTGCACATGATAAAATCATTATCAACAATGGGAGGAAAATTGAGGTTGCCTCAACAGTATGAACAATTTAGAGAGCGGATTGAACAGGTTTTAATTCCGATTAAAGTAAGAGAACTAGACTAATTTTTTTGTAAAGGAATGATTTCTTTGCTTTCAATTGACCCTACAAACAATAGCGAAAGAGAGAATTACAAATTTTTAATTGGTAGCATTATACCGAGACCTATTGCCTTTGTCACGACAAGCTCAAAGGAGGGCGTTCTAAACGGTGCCCCATTTAGTTACTTTAATATTGTATCGTCGAATCCGCCAATGATATCTTTATCTATTCAACGATCAGGGGGGGAACAAAAAGATACAGCGAGAAACATCATTGAATCAAGAGAATTTGTTGTTCATATCGTTGATGAGGACAACGTTGAAAAGGTGAATGAAACAGCTGCTAATCTTCCATCTAATCAGAGTGAAGTAATGGTAGCTAAATTAACTCCAGTTGAAAGTGAGAGAGTTTCAGTTCCTGGAGTGAAAGAATCTAAAATTCGAATGGAATGTGTGCTAGAACATTCTTTAGAACTGGGCGGTGTGGATACACCAGGATGTGACTTTATCATTGGAAAAGTTGTTCAATATCATATTGAAGATAGTATTTATGAAAAAGGAAGAATTGATCCAAAGGGCTTAGGAGCTGTAAGCCGATTAGCAGGTGTAAATTACGCAAAAATAGGTGAGATATTTTCCATAGAACGACCAAATTAAAACAAATTTTAGAAAGGAGGGGGTGAAAATGCAGAAAACAATTATAAGCCTGAAGGTGTAGAACCTTTCGGAAAAGATTATTCAAACAAGTATTATCGAAAAGTTCTTTATAGTAACACCTTTATTCCGAAAAAAAGATAGAGTTGAGGAAATATTTGAAAAAGTTAGAAAATGGCGGATTTTAATAATGCAAATACAAGGAATTTTAGCTGTTCATACGCCTTGAATGAAATAATGGGAAATTATTTTCTAATTAGGTATTTGGGATGCGTATTTTTGTGTGAAATTTAATTATATTTAATGCATGATGAAGACGTCTAGAATTCCTTTTTGCACTTCAACATAGGTATAAGCATTAAACCATCTGTTAAAAGAGGCATCATACAGATGGCTTAGTGTTATTTTCTTAACCTATTAACGAGATTTTTAAGCGTGCCATATCCTAGGCATCGGTAGCGTTTCTTTTCCTAATTCAGCCCAAATATATTTAAGTAATAAAGTGGACTTCAGATCAGTATATTCTGGGTCGTTCCATAGGTTCCTTAACTCCAAAGGATCATTTTGAAGATCAAAAAGTTCCCCATAAGATTGATTATAATAGACAGTTAGTTTATACCGCTTATCTACATAAGTCTTCTGATGAATTGTCGTGGCTTCATGACGGAATTCACATATAACGTGATCTCTAGCTTGCTCCTTTTCACCAAGCCATACCAATTTCTGATCAACACCAGTCATAGAATGTGGAATAGGTATATTGCAAAAAGAAAGAAATGTTGGGGCGAGGTCAACTAATGATTGCATCGCAGGGCTGACACTTCCTCTAGGTATTTTGTTTGGATATCGAACAATGAAAGGGAGTTTAATTAAATCCTCATAATGAAATCCCCCTTTAGCTTGCAATCCATGTTGTCCAAAAAAGTGGCCATGGTCAGTAGTAAAAACAACAATGGTGTTGTCTGCAAGCCCTAATTTTTCCAACTTGTCTAGTATCTTACCGATATATTTGTCCATCATACTTATCATTCCATAGTATGTTGAAACAATTTTCTTTTTGTCATAATCCGTTAGTTTGAACTTTGATCCGTATTCATAGTATTGATGAGAACGATAACCGTGTATTCCATAACCACTTTCCTCTAGATATGAAAAGTTAGGATTTTCTTCTTGAGTTTTAGCAAAGTGCGGTGGATTTTGATCGTGTTCCCCTGGAACCATTGAAGGAATAGTCAACTTATCTGGATCGTACATTGTATCCCATGGTTCAGATACTAAATATTCAGGATGTGGATCAAAGAAACTTGCCCATAGGAAAAAATGATCTTCATTATTTTTGTAATCTTCTAATAGAGAGTTTGTTCTTTCCGCGATCCAATTATTATAATGATATCTTTCTGGTAATGGCCATTTATAGGTAATACTTGGATCCATATTTCCAGTTGGTGCGAGGAAATAATCTCGCCAATTATCTAGACCTTTTTCTTCCATCCACAAAGCATAATGCTGCCCTACATGCGCTTCATTTGTATGGTTACGGGCAAGTTCAACATGATCAAAACCATAAAACGGTCCTTTAAAGTCTTTCCAAAAATCTAAGTTTTGAAGAATTGGATAGGCTTCAAGTGAAGGATAATCGTTTGTAGATTTTAAAGGCTGAAAATGTGCCTTACCAATAAGTGATGTCTTGTAACCTGCTTTTTGAAAGTCTTCTCCAACACAATGTCTGTCCTCAAGTAATTTTGTTCCAAGGGTCCATGCTCCGTGTTGGCTTGGATACATACCAGTAATGATTGATGCACGACTGGGTGTACAGGTAGGGTTAGGGCAATAAGCTCTGTTAAATGTTGTTCCTTCACGGACTAACCGATCTAAGTTCGGTGTACTAATTTCATTATTAAATGCACCTATTGTATTCCAGTGCTGCTGATCACTAGTGATAAGTAAAATATTCGGGCGTTTAGTTGTTGTTGACATCGCTTACACTCCTTGCTAATTAGAAAATTAAGCTACTTTATCTAGAAATTTAGAATATTTTTCATTCCATCGTTTGAGTGAATACCAACTTAAAATAGTAGTGATTAAAAGTTCGATAATTAATACAGGAAAAAATAATGGTGAAAAGATTCCCTTAGAGTAAGCCAACCCTATTGGTGAAAACAGAATATAGGTAACGAAAACAAGTGAAATCAGCCAAATTGAAGTAAAAATAGAATATTTCCAAGGTGTCATCTCAACTTTATAATTCTTTTCAAATACATAAGATTGTGTAGTAGGTTTTAACCTACTTATAATAAGCATCATGAAAACTTCAATAAAGAATAGAATCCCATACACATAGATAAAATTAATATTCAGTTTAATACCAAACAAATGGTCTGTTCCCCATACAAGCAAATAGTATAAAGTTACATGAAAGATAATAACAATTTTCGCTGCTGAAGCAGGAACCTTTTTAAATAATAATCCAACTAAAACAATGGCTATTATCGGAATGTTAAAGAATCCTCCAAATTTTTTAATTAAATCCCAAATACCATTTGGAGCATTTAATAATAAAGGTGTAATAAATAAAGCGATTACACTAATGGCAACACCAAATAGTTTACTAATGAAGACCATTTGAGAATCTGATACATTTTTATTAATCTTTTCTTTATAAATGTCCAATGCAAATATAGTAGAAGCACTATTTAATAATGAGTTATACGTACTGAAAACAGCTCCAAGTAGGACGGCTAAGAAAAAACCAGATAAATAAGTAGGTAGTAAATTAGAAACAAGTGAAGGATAAGCCAAGTCTACATTCTCTAGACCATCTCCATATAGATGGAACGCTATAGTTCCCGGAAGCATCATAAATAAAGGAATTGCTAATTTGAAAAAGCCTGCAAAGAGTACTCCCTTTTGACCTTCCTTTAAATTCTTAGCTCCCAATGATCTTTGGATAATATATTGATTTGTTCCAAAATAAAAGAGATTTGCAAAAATTAAGCCTGTAAAGATAGCCCCAAATGGAACAGAATCTGTTGATGAACCAATTGCATTTAATTTTTCAGGATGATTAACTGTAATATGTTTCATTCCATTAATAAGATTACCTTCACCTAATGCGATAAAACCTAAAATGGGAACAAGAATTCCAACAATAAATAACCCTATTCCATAAATTGTATCTGATATGGCTACAGCTTTAGCTCCACCTAATACTGCTAATAAAGAACCAATAATTCCAATAATCCAGACTATAATCCAAACAGATGTCGTATTTGAGATATTAAATAATTCTGGAACATTAAAAATCTTTAAGACAGCTAATGAACCAGAATACAGGGTTGAAGGAATAAATACAAAAATATAGCTTAGTAGAAATAATATTGCCGTCAATTGTTGGACACCACTGTCATAACGCTTGCTTAAAAACTCAGGTAATGTTGTGAAGGCTCCTCCTAAGTACTTAGGTAATAAAAATAATGCCATTATGACAATGGCAATAGGAGCTGTAACTTCCCAAGCCATGTTTGATAAATTTGAGCGGTATGCTTGTCCATTTAGACCAATTAGATGTTCTGCTGATAAATTCGTTAATAAGACAGACCCTGCGATAAAAGTTCCTGTTAACCCTCTTCCTGCAAGAAAATATCCTTCTGTACTACTTGTCTCTCCCCTAGCCTTAAAATAAGTGAAGATAGAAATGAGAACCATTATGATTACGCATGATCCTAAAGTGAATAATAGATTTGAATAATCCATATGAAAACACCCCTCAGAATGAAACCGCTTAATTTTTTATTAATTAGTTTCTTATTGATAATACATTGTTTGGCCAAACGGTATTATACATATAAACTTACAGGATTGTTTAAAATAATTAAATGTCAGTTTGTTAGATTTAAGTTTATCAATTTGTTGGTTTCTAAATAATAGAAAAACTGATAAAATAATTATCTACATTCGTAAACGGACTGGTTCTACTAATTTTTCAAGAATAGGATGTCAAAATATAGTGAGAGAATATGAACATGAATTTGCAGATCATTGGTTTTATACCCCAACCTTGATTGAAAAGGCAGGGGGATTAAATATAATTCGAGCTGGGCAAAATTTAGCAAAAAGTAATTACCATATTGGTCCACGTTTCATAGCCTATTTTAGTCTACATTGTATTCTAGGTGGAAGCGGTACTTATATAAATGAAGGAAAGCAATATAAAATTAAATCAGGTGATATCTTTTGTTTGTTCGCTAATCATACTCATTCTTATTTTACATCTCAACAAGAACATTTAGAGATGTTTTGGATTGCATTTGATGGTAGGCAAGCACTGCCTATGCTAAGTAAGTTAGGGATAACTGAAGAGAATACATGTGTCCATGAAGTTCTTACAACAATGAGCAGAAATACCATCGAAAACCTTATCCATTTATTTCAAAATTATGATGAAAATAAACAATTTAAGAAAATAAGCTATATATATGAATTATTTGATAATCTATATGCTGAAATAAGCAAAAGAAACATACAGCCAAAACCCAAAAAAGACTGGGTTCAAAATGGTATCGATTATATAGAGTTGTATTATAGTGAAGGAATAACTGTAGCAGATGTAGCAGAATATGTGGGCATAAATAGGACCCATTTTTCTAATATGTTTACTAAAAAAGTTGGGAGAAGTCCATACAGCTATCTACAGGGAAAAATAATGAAAAGAGCGGAAGAATTATTATCAACCACTTCAAATAGTGTTACAGAAATTGCTTTATCCCTCAATTTCTCTGATGTCTATTCTTTTTCACGTTCATTTAAGAACTACTATGGGATGTCTCCTACAGACTTTCGGCATGAAATAAAGAGAGATTGATTGTTAAATTTGAATTTCATAGAGAGATGTCATATCCAATGCTTTTCCAAAGGAAGGATACACTAAGTTTATGGAGATGATGAGAGAAAGCAATCCATTGGCTATGCTATTTGCTCATAATATAGTTAGATGGCGTCACCATACTGCTTTTGAGTAAGCGACAGTTATTAACAAAACATTCTACCCCAATATGCCAAGATTGCTGGTGTAAAAGGTATAGGTCGTCATCTCGCTATGATGCTTGGTGTGTTAGGCGTAGAAAATCATTCCATGCTCAATCATTATGAAGAGAAAATGCTATCATGACATTTGATTTTGATAAGACATTACAAGGAGAAAAGGGCTGACTTTTGTATAATAGTCAGTCTTTTCTAATCTCTATTATTGAGTAAATCAGTCAACATTAAAGTAGGTGTTAAATATACAACAGCTCTACTTTGAGTGCTGATCTTAATTTTTAATCGATTTATTTCATGTTGGCTATGAGATAAAGGTATTTGCAGCTACTTTTGTAAAACTTCCTTAATTCGCTAATTCGGTAAAATAGACAAGACAAGATCCTTTAATTCCAAAGTTATCACCCTGTTATTCTGAATAGGAATAAAAATTATAACGATTATTCATTTTACTCATAAGTAAGGTTACTGTAAATTAATAGGTAACTATATGGTGAGATGTCTAAATATATTTAGAGTGGGAGGAACAGGTTGATGAAACACGATGAGGTTGTAATTGTAAGCGCTTTAAGAACGCCTATTGGTCAATTTGGGGGGGCTTTAAAAATCTAAGTGCCGTCCAATTAGGGGCACATGTTATCCATGCGGTTATAGAACAGGCGGGAGTACGTGGTGATCAAGTTGATGAGGTCATCATGGCGAATGTGCTTCAAGCGGGTTTAGGTCAGAACCCAGCAAGACAATCTGCTATACTTGCAGGCTTTCCAGAACATGTTTCTGCTTTTACGGTAAATAAAGTGTGTGGATCAGGATTAAAGGCCGTTCATTTAGCGACTCAAGCAATTTTAACAGGGGATGCAGAAATCGTTGTTGCAGGTGGAATGGAGAATATGAGTCAAGCACCTTACTTATCTATGGGAGTGAGAGACGGGTTTCGAATGGGAGATCAGAGGCTCATAGATAGTATGATTCATGATGGGCTGTGGTGTGCTTTTAATGATTATCATATGGGGATCACAGCAGAAAATATCTGTGACCAATATGAAGTCACGCGTCAGGAACAAGATGAGTTTGCTGCATGGAGTCAAGAAAAGGTATCAATATCCATAAAAGAAGGGAAATTTAAACGTGAAATTGTAGCTCTAGAAATACCACAACGAAAGGGAGAGCCTCTTGTTTTTGACACAGATGAATATGTAAAAGCGGGAACAACAGTAGAAAAATTAGAAAAGCTAAGGCCAGCTTTTAAAAAGGATGGACGTGTAACCGCAGGTAATGCTTCAGGAATTAATGATGGAGCAGCTGCTGTTCTCATGATGAGTCTTCGCAAAGCAAAAGAACTTGGAATCGAACCTTTAGTGAAGATTCATGCTAATGCAAGTGCGGCTGTAGACCCAAGAATTATGGGAATCGGTCCAGTTCCAGCCACGAAAAAAGCATTAAGTAAAGCTGATCTTACAATCAATGATTTGGATTTAATTGAAGCGAACGAAGCATTTGCAGCAAAAGCGCTAGCTGTAGGAAAAGAGCTTCAATTTTCAAAAGATAAGTTAAATGTAAATGGTGGAGCCATTGCTTTAGGACATCCGATAGGGGCAAGTGGAGCAAGAATTCTTACGACATTAATTCATGAGTTAAAAAGAAGGAATGGAAAATATGGTTTAGCGACTTTATGCATCGGCGGTGGTCAAGGTGTTTCAACGATTATAGAAAACTATGAAAAAGAGGTGCGATGAAACGATATTAACTAGTTTAGAAGTTATCATTTTATAGAAAAATAAGAAAAACCCATCTAGTATTTGTATCGTAGAAGGGTTTTTCTTAATTAGTTAGGGTAGAGTTTCAGATTTTATTAATAATTTAATGTCTAAAAGGGTCTAGTAATTAACATAGTCCCGCTTACGTAGTACAAGGGGAATATTCAAAGCATTAGGAACATTGATAATAACCATATGGACTTAGTGAATCGGCTATTTGAGCATCTAAGAATGAATTATTTATCTTTTTTATCTGTTTATAAATTATTTTAAGGTTACTAGATTATCATTGGAAATACGATCCCTTTTTTCTACCTTTCAAAAGGTCACCGGTCCAGCCTTTCATTTTTAAATAGCCATAGAGTCCTATGGTTGAGACAACGATCAGTAATAATGATAATAAATAGCCAAATTGCCATTCGAGCTCCGGCATATGCTTGAAGTTCATCCCCCATAATGCCCCAAAAGCCATTACTGGGGTGAAAATTGTCGTTATTACCGTTAAGGTTTTCATAATTTCATTCCCGCGATGGGAGGAAATAACTTCTTCTAAATTTATGATTGAATCAATTTCAGTTTCATATTCGGTGATTAGGACCATTGCTCTATCAATTCGTTTGCACGTGCGATTAAAAATAATGCCTTTATTTATTTTATTAAGATAGACTTCCTCTATTCCCATTTTTAACTCCTTCACTGGAATTAATAAATTTTTCCAAATTAATAGTTCATGTCGCCGCTTATATATTTTATCGAGAATGCTAGTTTTATTTTTTTTACTCACATTCCAAATCAATTTACTTAGCTTACCTTCGAATTGATCAATACCATATAACATTTCATTCATGAGTTCTCCAAGAATAAGTAAAAAACCGTCAATAGCGTTCTCTGACCTATCGATTAGACGGAGCAATAATTCCTGACTTATATGGTTAAGAGACGACAACTCGAGGTCAACTGTTATTAATTGATCATCTGTCATATAAAAATGACAGATTTTATGATCAAATTCATCCTCGAAGTTTTGTTTGTAAATAAGTGAGCCACTTAA
Organism: Bacillus sp. (in: firmicutes); assembly: GCA_031180405.1. Taxonomy (GTDB): domain Bacteria; phylum Bacillota; class Bacilli; order Bacillales; family Bacillaceae; genus Metabacillus. The sequence goes on from JAPSLU010000038.1 coordinate 9,692, forward strand.
AATTCTTTTCTCATCTTCAGATATAACTGTTTTTAAACAATTTGTTTTATTTCCCTGGGCATGTTCCAACCATTCCTTCTTAAAGGGACAGCAATCTTTATTAATAACATGTTTTATTTTTTCAATTTCATCTTTCTTAAATTGATACCATTTCCAGTTATTAGGTCCTATATTTGTTTTCATAATATCTCCTTTAATAGAGGTTTTTTCTTTGCAGAGGAATTTATAGAATTCTTGAACTTTGGACAAGTACACGGCATTCAGGTCCAGCAGTCTTACTTTTTGCTCGAGGATGATTAAGGCGCCTGTGCTTTTGTTCATCAATTTCCCAATTGTTGAGTAAATGAAACTTTTAACAATGTTTTAGATGAAATTTACGAGGTATTAATATAAGGTAGAAGATGTTTTGCATAGTTTTGAAAGATGTATGTAATAGTGATCGATGATTTTTTGTTTATACTATTCTGCAAGCTTATGTGAGGTGGAAAAATGAATTTCCTTTTTTTACTTATTTATTTCGGTATAATCACTACCGTGATAGAAATTCATGTCATTTTATTTCAGCTGACTGGTCTGAAATCAGAAGTTTCAAGATTCCAGGTCATTTCAATGATGACAGGTACAGGCTTTACGACTGGAGAGTCTGAGCTTATATTAGGTCATCCGATTCGTAGAAAACTAGCAATTTTTCTTATTTTGTTTGGGGCTTTCTCACTTGCTGTCATTATTTCCTCAATTAGTAATTTATTATCGGAAGAGTTCGGTACAAAAGATATTTTATTAGTGATAGGAGGGGTAATTTTCCTTTTTTTTGTACTAAAGCTGGGACCTATTCAAAAGGTATTGTTCAATTTATTTAATAAAAAAATGAAGAGTAATATTGAGCTAGGTGATTTACCGATAAGGGAGGTATTTTTAACGGATAAAGAACATTATCTACTAAATCTCCATATCTATGAAGATTCTTGTCTCTTTCATAAAACAATTAATCAAGTAATAAAAGATCATGATCAGTTAGATGTTGTTATATTGTTCATTAAAAGAGGGGAAGTGAAAATTACAACAAACATCTATCATACGAAATTGCATGAAGGGGACCAGATTTTACTATTTGGAAATAAACAGGTAATTAGAGAAAAATTTAAAAATGATATAAAAATAATGGAAGAGGAATTAAAAAACCAAAACCATACACCAATAAGTGATTATTAATTATAATTAAAAGGTAGCTCCTCGGAAGTGAAAATACTTGGTAGAACAAGAAATAGACGTAGTTTTCAAAACTTTATCTCATAATGAAGGTTTACTTATATAACAAAGCGGTTATAGTTCAATACGTCCTAAAGGACGACAAAAATTTCACTTTTTCGAGGAGGAACAGATAATGGCTAAAAACAATGATAGAAAAATGTCGTTAGAAGAAGCGGGTCGCAAAGGTGGAGAAACTACTGCAAAGAATCATGATAAAGAGTTTTATCAAGAAATAGGAAAAAAAGGTGGGGAAGCTACTTCAGAGAACCACGATAAAGAATTTTATCAAGAAATAGGGAAAAAAGGTGGAGAAGCTACTTCAGAAAACCACGATAAAGAATTTTATCAAGAAATAGGAAAAAAAGGTGGAGAAGCTACTTCAGAGAACCACGATAAAGAATTTTATCAAGAAATAGGAAAAAAAGGTGGGGAAGCTACTTCAGAGAACCACGATAAAGAATTTTATCAGGAAATAGGGAAAAAAGGTGGAGAAGCTACTTCAGAGAACCATGATAAAGAATTTTATCAAGAGATTGGTGAAAAAGGTGGAGAATCACGAAGTAAACAACGCGAAAACGATTAAATCTCTTTAGTAGGTTTTAACTAAAAACAAAATGAGATAAATAATAGAAGCTTGTACCTATTTGTACAAGCTTCTATTTTGTAGAGTGGTATTTCATATATGGTTAGTTTGCCCCTAAATATAGCTATCCTAGAGAGCATAATACTTATTGATCTCACGATAATAATATTCTAACGAATGGCGCTTTATATGATTGAAAAAAGAGGCTGGAATATTTGGTACCAATCTTTTAGCATTTCTCCACGCATGAAACTCAATAAGAAAGTCAATTTGACTTTTTTGTAGTGGTTCCTCTGTCCTCTCGAGCCAGTTAACCAAAGTTGAAAGAAATTGATCAGTTGCATGTCCAAGTTCGTGGGCAAGTATGACAGCTGTGTAATCGTGGAATACATTTTTGCGTGGAAACAATAACTCGCATTGTTTTTTAATTTCACCTAAATACAATGTAATAGCATGCTCTTGCAGGTTGTATTTCCCGCCTATATTTCTATTTAATGGACATCTTTCCTCGATTTTAATTTTAACAAAACTATCAGATAATCTTAGTAATTCATTAACAATATTATTTATTTTATTTTGTTCTGTCACTTTATTTCCCTCTTTAGTTCTTTTGTTAAGTATATGCCAACTATTATTAATTTATGATTTTTCAATCTTTAAGGAGCATGACAGAAGTGTCATAAACCGGTAAGAAATGAGGAACGATGGAAAGGCTTATTGACCAGCCGATAATCAGCTGTTCAAAATTCATGCTATTTTCGTAAACTTTGTTGCTTTAGAAAAAGTTATGGGGAAGGTTGATTTGCGCTCCAGGTTGCTCGCTTTCCGCGGAGAAGAATATTTAGAAATCCCAAATTCCGGATCTATCAAAGAGCCATTGGGCGGGCGGTGTGCTTACCTCGCCCCAAGTGCATAAGGCTCATCTGTCCCCCACTACTCTCACAGGAATCTCGCATATCCGTTCAATCACCCTAAACAGTATTGCTAAAAGAACCTATTTATTTAAAAACAACAATCTTTTAGGAAAGAGCTAAAAAATTAATAATCATATAACGTACTTGATTCATTATAATACGTTGAAGGGAAAAAAACAGAGAAATTATCCCTATCTCATCCTAATTAAGAAAAAATGGGTTGGACCATTGCCATTGCCATTGCATCACATCTTACGTGAGTTTTTTATCTAGCTTATCATGATTTAATTAATAGGGATCTTTTTCTAATGGTTTATTAAAAATAATGTTTAACACTGCTTTGCCATCACTGGGACATCCATTTACGTATTCAGTCGGGAATAGAGAAAAGAACACGTAATAAACAGAAAAGTAAACAAATTGATAGAAATAAATATTAGGGTTAAGGAACTCTTGAAGAATTAAACTGTTAACAAGAATAATGGTTGTTAAATTAAATATAGAACCGCCTAAAAATATTAAAACCTTTTTCATTTTACTATTTTTCTTCTGATGTAATGCTTTATATTCACACCAACCATCAAAAAAATAGAATTTACGTATATAAAAAGAGCCTATTTTGCATAGTGGTTTTCCTGTACCTATATGTATATTTACGCTACAGCCTAAGAGCTTTGCGAAAAATAAATGTCCGCTTTGATGTATGATTGTAACAAGGGGAAGTACTAAGAAAAGTGAAAAAAAGAATTTCCACATGTCTTCAAATCCAAACATGGATGGCCCTCCTTAATTAGTTGCGATTTCTTATTCTGTTTCATACCCCTACTACCTCTTATAAAACATACATACAAATTTAATGTAGCATAAATTGGTATCTACAAAATAAATATTCCGCCCTTGTATATTATTTAAATCGAGCAACATACTTTTTACGGTACGTACCAGGTGTCATATGATAGGTAGCTTGAAAAACCTTAATAAAGTAACCTGTGTCCATTCCGATTTGTTCTGCTATTTTTTCAATGGTCAATACAGGTTCTTCTTTTAGTAGAGTAGTCGCCCGTTCTAAACGAATTTTTCTTAGATACTGATGGATCGTACAGCTGTGAAAGGACTTAAACAATCTATTTAAATGCTGAGGGCTGTATCCAAAATACTTCGATATTTCCTCGACAGTCCATGATTGTGAATAGTGTTCGTTAAGGAAAGTAGCAACCTGTTCCACTATGCTTTTCCCCTGATCCTTTGAGGTTGTCAAGTTTTGTAGATTTGCAGTTTGCTCATGTAATTCCAATAAAACCCCATAAATAGCTAACGACATTTTTTGATGTGAATCAGGGTCAAATTGATCGAAATCCCAAACAGTTTTAATAATTTGATAGATTTTGTTAGTGGAAGTAAGTCTAAAAGCCTCTTCTGTAGGTAATCTTAAGGATTCAATAATTGGCAGAGATTCATGAAAGCATAAAAATGCTAGCTCCCAATGACCATTATCCAAAGGAAAGTAATGATGAGGTACATTTTTTCTGAGTAAAAGGACGTCATTTTCTTGTAATACGATCATCTTATTTCCTCTGAATACAAAGGTTCCCTTTCCCTTTTTACAAATAAATAGTTGGTGAGCGGAATAGCCATGTGGTCGTTCCATAAAGGCTTGGTTATGGCAGCCAATTGCATATAGCATAAGGGGATAAGGAATTTCCAATGTATTTGGAATCATCTTAAAAGGCAGCATGGTGGCCATTCCTTTCTGTATTAAAGGCTCTTTTTTGAAAGATTGTTGCTAACTGACCTAATTATTTATTAGAAAACCGTGTTTTATAGCAGAAAAGGTACTCTACGCTTAAAAGAAATGATGCCACTAGACTTGATACAGGCCTATTTCCTTCAAGTTAATAATAGCAACAAAGTTTAAGAGAACAGTCTTATTAAAAAAATCCTTGCGTATTCATTTCATCATAGTAAAAATGTTCAATTTGTACAATATGTTGTTCAAAATAGCTGTTTTCTAATATCAGAAATATAAGTACCATTCTAAGTAAAGGTGTACCGCCTTTTTTCTGATGTTCAATATAGATTAAAAGAGGTTGGGTATATGAGGAGGAGTATTGGATGGGGAAGTTTGTAAAGAATGATGAGTTTCAGTTAGGTGTCTGTTATTATCCGGAGCATTGGCCTGAGGAGCTATGGGCAGATGATTACCGACGGATGAAGGAGATGGAATTTTCCACAGTGAGATTAGCAGAATTTGCTTGGACGATTTTCGAGCCTTCGGAAGGGGAATTTTCCTTTGGCCTATTTGATAGAGCGATTGATTTAGCACATAAATTTGGATTAAAAGTCGTTTTAGGAACCCCTACAGCTACACCGCCAGCATGGTTGACACACAAGTATCCGGAAGTGTTGAACGTTTCGCAGGAAGGTGTTCAATTTCAACATGGACAAAGAAGGCATTATAATTATAATACGGAAATTTATCAAAAGCTCTCTACTAGAGTGGTTCGGAAAATAGTAGAGCATTACAAAGACCATCCTGCGGTAATAGGCTGGCAGATTGATAATGAATTTAACTGTGAAATGAATGTTTTTTACTCAGAGGCTGATCACCATGCATTTCGAGGCTGGGTGAAAGAGAAGTATACCACATTAGAAAACGTTAATAGAGCGTGGGGAACCGTTTTTTGGAATCAGACGTATACGAGCTGGGAACAAATTTATTTAACGAGGCCAACGGTTTCTAATTCCCCTAATCCTCATCATGCATTAGATGAAAAACGCTTTATCTCTGACAGTACGATTTCCTTTGCAAAGCTGCAAGAGGAGATAATTAGAGAGCTTGCTCCTCATCAATGGGTTACAACGAATGGTTTATTTGGACACTTAAATAATCATCAAATGACAAATGATCTTTTAGACTTTTTTGCCTATGATTCCTATCCAAACTTCAGTACAATTTTTCCTGATAAAGGAGAAAACCCATTAAGGGATCGAAAATGGAGCTGGAATCTAAGCAATGTAAGGAGTATCTCCCCTAGCTTTGCTGTTTTTGAACAGCAATCAGGTCCAGGTGGATGGGTAAACCGGATGGAACAACCATCACCGAAACGAGGGCAAATGAGATTGTGGACATATCAATCGATTGCCCATGGTGCAGATATGCTGCTTTATTTTAGATGGAGAACAGCAACGATGGGGACTGAAATTTACTGGCATGGAATTAATGATTACCATAACCAGCCAAATCGACGGGTAGAGGAAGCAATAAAAATTGGGAAAGAACTACGTAAGGTAGGAAATCAGATAAAAGGAGCAAGGTATAAAGCGGATGTTGCCATCGTCAGGGACTATGATAATGAGTGGGATGGAGAATTAGACTTGTGGCATGGGCCTTTTTCAAACAAAAGTAATATAGCATGGTTTAAAGCACTGCAATATAATCATGTTCCGACAGATGTTGTATATATTCACGATTACTCGACCTTTAGTGATCTAAAGAAATATTCTACCTTAATCTATCCTCATCCTGCCATTATGACTGAGAGAACGTCACAGCTTCTCGTGGAGTTCGTAAAAAAAGGTGGAAATGTCGTATTCGGATGCCGTTCCGGTTATAAAGATAAAACTGGACAATGTTATATGAAGCCATTTCCAGGCGTAATAAGTGAGCTTTGCGGAGTTACGGTGGAGGAATTCTCATTGCATAATGAGGATCAACCAGCTCCCCTTATAAGAGCAAAGGACAGCACGTTTCAATCTGACGGATTCAGTGAAGTACTCCACGTTCAGTCTGACAGTGTTGAAGTACTTTCAAGTTATGATGACATATATTATGAAAAGAAGCCCGCATTAGTAAAGAACTTTGTGGGGAAAGGGAAAGTTTATTATTTCGGTGGTGTATTTACGGAGAAATCAGCAAAATTTCTTTTAGAAGAGCTACAAATCACTACTCCTGTACAAGAGTGGCTCAGCCTTCCTCAAAAGGTGGAGTTAGCGATTAGAACAGGGGAGAATGGTGAAGAATATGTTTTCCTATTAAACTATTCTGCGGAAGAACAAACACTCCTTGTGAAAAACAAACGGATCAATATCCTTACAGATGAATCTTTGGAAGGTGAATTTACTATAGAACCATTTGGGGTTGTCATTCTTAGTACTTGAGTAGAATATAGGTAAAAGAACAGCAGAGATGGAAGACATAAGGAAAGTGATACTTTTATAAACAGAAGGAAAGCATAATGAAACGTCTTATGTCCTTGGTATAAAAGGGTGTGAGGCGTTTTTTTTATAGTTCTCTTTGTTACGAGACTCCTGTGGGAGCATCGGGACAGGTGCGAGCTGATGCTTGGGAAGAGGCCATGGATAGAAAAGCATCCTGGAGCCCTAACCATTTACTTGGACAATTCTTTAACATTGTTCAAAATAAAAAAGCGCTCTGAATAAAGCGCCTTCATTTTACCTATTTAGCGATCTTACTCAATGGCTCATCCGTATGATTATTCTTTCCATAGTTACGGAAATATTCTTCCAATTGCTCAAGAGAAAGATCTTTTGTTTCTGGTAAGAATTTTACTACAAATGTCATTGCTCCTATTCCAAGTGCAACGAAAACAAAGAATGTGGTTGAAAGACCTATTGATGCTAAAAGGACTGGGAACAATAAACCAATTAAGAAATTGACGATCCATAGACAGAACACAGTGACACCCATCCCAATACCTCTCAAACGTGTTGGGAATATTTCTGATAACATTAACCATGTAACTGGTGAAATAGCACCCTGTTGGAAAGCAAGAAATAGAACAGTTAAGGAAAGAACAACGTATGGAAGAGCATCAGTGCCTTCAAGTGTAATTGAGAAAATACCAATTAATAGCAGCGCTGACGTTGTGCCTAATAAACCGGTTAATAGCATTGGCCTGCGACCTACTTTTCCAAGCAGCCAAATTCCAACGAAAGTTGCTAGTACTGAAATAACACCGTTTGCGATGTTACCAATTAGGGCTGCACCTGTATCAAAGCCCGCATTTTTAAGTATCTCAGTACCGTAATACATAATAGAGTTTACTCCTGTAATTTGCTGAACAACTGCAATACCAATCCCAATGAATAAGATACGACGTACCCAAGGAATAGCCATGTCTTTCATCGTGGCTTTTCTATGATGAACTTCTTTTTCAAAAGTAGACTTAATTTCATTTAGTTCTGTTTTAGCTTGCTTTTCTGCTCTAATTTTATTTAAAACTTGTAGAGCATCTTTATTTTTCTGTTTAGATACAAGCCAGCGGGGACTTTCTGGTAGTTTGAGCATCCCGAAGAATAAAAAGATAGCGGGAAGTGCGGCGATTATTAACATATAACGCCAAACATGATCATGATGACCCATTGTATTACCTAGAATAGCATTAATAACAAACGCTAATAGTTGACCTGAAACAATCATGAGCTCGTTTTGGGTAACCATTCTTCCTCTACTCTCGGCTGGAGACATTTCTGCTAGATAGCTAGGTACGGTTACTGAAGCGCCACCAACTGCCAATCCAAGTAAGAACCGAAAGATAACCATAACGGTTACGTTTGGTGCCAAAGTACATCCAATTGTAGCAACAAAGAAAATAACAGCTAATAATAGGATATTATTCCGACGGCCACTGTAATCTGATAATCTTCCACCGAATACTGCACCAAGGGCTGCACCTAATAGTAGTGAGCTTGCAACTAGCCCCTCAGTAAATGAATTGAGCCCAAGCGTTTCAGACATAAAAGGTAAGGCGCCGTTGATTACTCCAGTGTCGTAACCAAATAGAAGCCCACCAAATGTTGACACAAAGATGATTTTAAACAGAAATGACTTTTGGGATTGTTCCATGTAAATTCTCTCCTTTGCAACATTCTGGTAATGTTTTGATTAATTTTAGGTAAGTTGTTATCGATATGATCATATTATTAAAAGCGCTTTCAGTCAATGGAATTTTCAGAAAAGTTTTTGAGATTTGTTATAATATCTGGGCGGATGTCTTGTGAATAGAGGATATATCAAGATTTTTAAAATTTAAAAAATGTAACATTGCCCTTTTTGTTTGTTAGTATTTTAAATTCTATTAAGAAATAAGCTTAAATGTGAATAGGTTTTAAAAATAAAATGGTTAACTTTTGAATAAGTGTTGAATAAAATGATAAAAACGTTTAAATTAAATATAAGGAATATCAATTTATAAAAAACTGGTGTTGTGTTCAGCTAGCTAAGACAGAGAATGAAAAGGATAGTATGAAGGAGGATTTAAGTTCATGCCATTATTAAGATTTGATTTAGTAGAAGGTCGAGATAAAGACACATTAAGAAAGTTACTAGATACGGCTCATCAAGCGATGGTTGATGCTTTCCAAGTTCCACAACGTGATCGATATCAAATTGTTCATCAGCATTCTCCCAATGAATTGATCATTGAAGATACGGGATTAGGTTTTCAGAGAACGAAGGATTTAGTTATTATAAGTGTTGTAAGTAAAAAACGTACAACAAGTCAAAAAGAAAAGTTATATGCGTTATTAGCTGAGAGGTTGAGAACTGAATGTGGTATCTCACCAGAAGATCTTATGGTATCTATTACAGAAAATGGTGATGCAGATTGGAGCTTTGGATTAGGGGAAGCTCAGTTTTTAACAGGAAAGCTCTAACCACTTGTGCAGCTAGATAGATCTTAGACCTTTTGCCGGTACAATTCGGGATTTTTCCAATAAGAACGAAATTTTTCTTTAAATGTTTAATAACAACTTGAAAGCGCTTTATGTAAGTGATACTATTTAATTAGTAATTTAGTATTCTATGTAAAGAGGTATATTTTACATAAAGCAGACATATAAATGAAATCGATTGCAATAAAAGAGTTTATAAATACGTAATTCAACTGGAAGAAATAAAAGAAATAAACAAAAAGTAAAATACAATGAGTGAAGATGCCTTGTAATAATATGTTTTAGTAAAAAATCGTTAATTATAGTTATCCATCTTAGTTTTTTGGAAAATAATGAAATCGATTTCAAATAATTATCAAATAAGGAGGATAATGAATGAGTAGATTACTACGTAAACCAGATCAAAAAGGATTGGCAAAGGGTATTACGCTTGTACATGATGTTACATCTGAAAATTCATCATTGGAGTATGTAGGGTTTAAAATGATTGACCTAGTACCTGGGGCAAAATATACAGAAACGTTAGGGAAACAAGAATGCTGTATCGTTGCTGTAACAGGGCAAATCAATGTATCAGATCAAGAAGTAACATTTAATGAAATTGGAACACGTGAATCAGTTTTTGAAAAAAAAACCAACAGATAGTGTTTATATATCAAATGATCAAACCTTTGAAATAGAAGCAGTCAGCCAAGCACGTGTTGCTTTATGTTATTCACCATCAAACAAGCAATTACCAACAAAGCTCATTAGTGCCGCAGATAATGGTGTGGAGCACAGAGGGACAGGTAACAACAAACGAATGGTACATAATATTCTACCTGATTCTGATCCATCAGCTAATAGTTTATTAGTTGTTGAGGTTTTCACAGAAAGTGGAAACTGGTCTAGTTATCCTCCACATAAGCATGATCAAGATAATTTGCCAGATGAATCATTTTTGGAAGAAACATATTATCATGAAATGAATCCCCCTCAAGGCTTTGTGTTCCAACGGGTTTATACAGATGATCGCTCCTTAGATGAAACAATGACAGTAGAAAATGGAGACATGGTCATAGTACCTGTTGGCTATCATCCTGTTGGGGTTCCTGAAGGCTATACTTCTTATTATTTAAATGTAATGGCTGGACCAACACGAGTTTGGAAGTTTCATAATGACCCCGATCATGAATGGATTATAACAAAATAAGTCCCTTTGTTTCTTTTAAATCACTAAACTGTTTAAGGTTGATTGGAGACGGATATGCTGCAAAACCAGCTTAGCACCTGCCCCGCGGAAAGTGAGAAAACCTGGAGCGCAAATCAACCTTCTCTAAACTTTTTCTAAGCAACAATGTTAACGAAAAACAACCAAAAAAAGAGGAGTTGTGATGAAAATGCTATTGGAATTTAACAAAGATAGAGAGTTTGATATTATCGCAATTGGTCGTGCGTGTATTGATTTAAATGCAGTTGAATATAACCGTCCAATGGAAGAAACAATGACATTCTCAAAATATGTAGGTGGGTCTCCAGCGAACATTGCAATCGGTAGTTCCAAGCTAGGATTAAGAGCAGGGTTCATAGGAAAACTTGCTGATGATCAACATGGTCGTTTTATTGAAAAATATATGAGAGAAGTTGGAATTGATACAACGAACTTTGTAGTAGATCAAGATGGTCACAAAACTGGATTAGCTTTCACAGAAATAAAAAGCCCTGAAGAATGTAGCATCCTTATGTATCGTCAAGATGTTGCAGATCTTTATTTAGCTCCAGCTGAAGTAAATGAAGAGTATATTAAAAAATCCAAGGTTTTACTTGTATCAGGTACAGCGCTTTCTAAGAGTCCGTCACGTGAAGCAATCCTAAAAGCAGTTAGTTTAGCTAAAAAGAATGATGTGAAAGTGATTTTTGAATTGGATTATCGACCATATTCATGGGAAAGCCCTGAGGAAACAGCTGTTTATTATTCTTTAGTTGCCGAGCTGTCTGATGTTGTCATAGGAACTCGTGATGAATATGATGCCCTTGAAAATCGAACATCAGAAGGTAATAACGAGGATACTGTTACCTATTTATTTAAGCACTCTCCTGAATTAATTGTCATTAAGCACGGAGTAGAAGGGTCTTATGCTTATACAAAGTCTGGTGAAATATTTAGAGGTAAGGCATACAAAACAAAGGTTCTAAAAACTTTTGGTGCCGGAGATTCCTATGCTTCAGCTTTCTTATTCGCATTAATTTCAGGAAAAGATATTGAAACAGCTTTAAAATATGGAAGCGCATCCGCTTCGATTGTTGTAAGTAAACATAGTTCATCAGAAGCAATGCCGACAGTAGAAGAGATTGAGGCATTGATTGATAAAAATGAAACGATCACAGTAGGTCAGGGGTGAAGGAATATGGAAACCATTCGTTTAACAACAGCACAGGCCTTAGTTAAATTTATACAGCAACAATATGTATCGATTGATGGTAAAGAACATCCTTTTGTAGAAGGGATCTTTAACATATTTGGACATGGGAATGTTTTAGGATTTGGAGAGGCCCTTGAACAAAATCCAGGGAACTTAAAAATTATTCAAGGTAAAAACGAGCAAGGGATGGCACATGCGGCAATTGCATACAGTAAGCAAATGTTAAGGAAAAAGATTTATGCGGTTACAACATCAAGTGGCCCAGGTTCTGCAAACTTAGTTACGGCTGCAGGTACAGCACTTGCTAATAATATTCCAATTCTTTTACTACCGGCCGACACATATGCAACGCGCCAGCCAGACCCGGTTTTACAACAGGTAGAGCAAGAGCACAGTATCGCTATTACAACAAATGATGCCCTTCAGCCTTTATCTAGATATTGGGATCGTATTACGCGTCCTGAACAATTAATGTCTAGCTTAATTCGTGCCTTTGAGGTCATGACAGATCCAGCAAAAGCAGGTCCTGCAACAATCTGTATTTCCCAGGATATTGAAGGGGAAGCTTTTGACTATGATGTGAAATTCTTTGAGAAGCGGGTTCATTATATTGACCGCAGACAGCCTAATCAACGTGAATTAGATGGCGCGGCTGAAATGATAAAAGCAAGCAACAAGCCTGTGATTGTCGTTGGTGGTGGAGCGAAGTACTCAGAAGCTAGAGAAGCCCTCATCGAAATGTCTGAAAGGTATAATATTCCTTTAGTCGAGACGCAAGCCGGAAAATCAACAATTGAATCTTCATTTAAAAATAACCTTGGTGGACTAGGGATTACTGGAACATCAGCAGCAAATAAAGCGGCTCAACAAGCAGATCTAATTATTGGTATCGGTACAAGATTTACAGATTTTGCTACATCTTCTAAAACAATCTTCAATTTTGAATCAACTAAACTCTTAAACATAAATGTTAGCCGTATGCAAGCTTACAAATTAGATGCTTTCCCAGTCGTAGCAGATGCTAAATCTACGATTGATGCCCTAATCCCACTATTGGAGGGATATAAGAGCGAATTTGGCAATCACATTGCCGAGTTAAAAGAGGAGTGGTTAGTTGAGCGAAACAGATTAAATAGCGTGACATTTAATAGAGAGAATTTTGATCCGGAAATAAAAAATCACTTCTCTCAGGAAGTATTGAATGAATACGCTGATGCATTACATACAGAATTGCCTCAAACAACTGCTTTACTCACAATCAATGAAACAATTGATCCAGACAGCATTATCATTTGTGCTGCTGGCTCATTACCTGGTGACCTTCAACGACTATGGCATGCGGAAGTACCAAATACTTATCACCTAGAGTACGGTTACTCATGTATGGGATATGAGGTTTCAGGTACATTGGGCTTGAAACTAGCAGAGCCTGATAAGGAAGTATATACAATCGTAGGTGACGGAAGCTTCCTTATGCTACATTCTGAGTTTATTACAGCCATTCAATATAATAAAAAAATCAACATCCTACTATTTGATAATTCGGGTTATGGCTGTATTAATAATTTACAAATGGATTTTGGAAACGGTAGTTATTTTACTGAATTTAGAACAGATGACCATCAAATTATGAACATAAATTATGCAAAAGTTGCTGAAGGGTATGGAGCAAAAGCATATCGTGCAAATACAATTGAGGAATTAAAAGCAGCCCTTGAGGATACTAAAAAGCAAGATCGATCAACTTTGATCGAAATGAAAGTACTGCCAAAAACGATGACAGATGGCTATGATGGTAGCTGGTGGAATCTTGGTGTCCCAGAGGTTTCTACTCAAGTGGGTGTCCAAAAATCTTTTGAATTAAAACAACAAAAACTCAAAAATGCAAAGCAATATTAATAGAGGTGAGCACATGAGTAATCAAGAAATTCTTTGGGGAATTGCTCCCATTGGCTGGAGAAACGATGATATACCAGAAATCGGGAAGGATAATACGTTATCACATCTTTTAAGTGATATTGTGGTTGCCGGTTTTCAAGGGACAGAGGTCGGTGGCTTTTTCCCTGAACCGAAAGTGTTAAATAAAGAACTGAATCTACGAAACTTAAAAATTGCTGGTAAGTGGTTTAGCAGTTTTATCATCAGAGACGGTCTCGAAGAAGCTTCTAAAGAGTTTCATCAGCACTGTGCGTATCTTCAAGAAGTGAATGCGAGTGTTGCAGTAGTATCTGAACAAACCTACAGCATCCAAGGAACAGAAAAGAATGTTTTTGCAGAAAAGCCTTACTTTACTGATCAGGAATGGGATGTTTTATGTGAAGGGTTAAATGAGCTTGGAAAAATTGCTGAACAATATGGGCTGAAATTAGTGTTCCATCATCATATGGGGACTGGTGTTCAAACATTAGAAGAAATTGATCGCCTTATGGAAAATACAAATCCTAACCATGTTCATTTACTATACGACACAGGGCATATCTTTGTTTCAGATGGAGATTACATGACACTACTTCAAAAACATATCGACCGTATCAAGCACGTTCATTTTAAAGATTCACGCCCGAATGTATTGGCACAATGTAAAGAAAAAGGTGAATCATTTTTGCAATCATTTTTAAACGGAATGTTTACTGTTCCAGGTGATGGATGCATTGATTTTACACAGGCTTATCAATTTTTACTTGATCACAATTACAAAGGGTGGATCGTCATAGAAGCAGAACAAGACCCAGCTAAAGCACACCCTTTAGAATATGCTTTGCTTACTAGAAAATATATTGATGAAAAGCTTCTAAAGACAAAGGGAGAAATCGTAACTAGCTAAGGTTTTGTTGTCTAGGAGCTCATTCTAACTTAAATAAGGCATAGAGGTTTAATGCTTATATTCCTGTATATAGAAGGTGAATGAAAGCGTTAGCTTAATGGGATTAGGATGTTTTCGCAAAGATTGTTGCTTTTGAAAATTATTTTTACTCTAAAGTGAAATGGAGCGGAAGACACTCGACTCCTGCGGGAGAAGAGGAAAGGCCGAGACCCCGCAGGCGAAGCTGAGGAGGCTTGGCTTCCTCCCCGCGGAAAGCGAGTGTCTGGAGCGCAATGGAACGAACTAATTTTCACCATTAACTTCATTAAAAACAACAAAGTATGCGAAAACAGCCTGAAAATAAAACGGAACATGGAGGAAAAAACATGACAATGAAATTCGGAGTTATAGGAACAGGCGCAATTGGCAGAGAGCATATTAAACGCATTAGCAATAAATTAGCAGGTGGAGAAATTGTTGCCGTAACAGATGTTAATCAGGCATCTGCAGAGGATGCTGTTAAAACCTTTGGTCTAGAGGCAACTGTATACCCAGACGATAAAGCACTTCTTGCTGCAGACAACGTTGATGCTGTCCTCGTTACAAGCTGGGGTCCTGCTCATGAAGCAAGCGTACTAGCCGCAATAGAAGCTGGGAAATACGTATTTGTTGAGAAACCACTAGCTACAACCGCAGAAGGATGCATGAGAATCGTTGAGGCGGAGATGAAACATGGTAAACGTCTTGTACAGGTAGGGTTTATGCGTCGTTATGATAGTGGATATGTTCAGTTAAAAGAAGCGATTGAGAACAACTTTATTGGTGAGCCATTAATGATTCGTGCTGCACATAGAAATCCAGAAGTTGGAGAGAACTACACAACAGATATGGCCATCCATGACACGTTAATTCACGAAATTGATGTTTTGCATTGGTTAGTAAATGATGATTATAAGTCAGTTCAAGTGACTTATCCGAAAAAATCTAAGCATGCTCATGAAAACCTTAAAGATCCACAAATTGTTACGCTTGAAACAAAAGGTGGCATTGTGATCACTGCGGAAATTAACGTTAACTGCAAATACGGCTATGATATCCAATGTGAAGTGATTGGAGAAGAGGGAATTGTAAGCTTACCAGAATTCCAAAGCATCTCATTCCGTAAAAATGCGATGTTTGGTACAAATGTATTAATGGATTGGAAAGATCGTTTTATTGATGCGTACGATAAAGAGCTTCAAGACTTCATGGACTCCATTAAGAAAACAGGGGAGCCAAATGGCCCAACCTCTTGGGATGGATATATTGCTGCAATAACAGCTGATGCAGCCATTAAAGCGCAAAATTCAGGTGAAAAAGAAGAGATTACGTTAAAAGAAAAACCTGCTTTCTATCATAAACAACAATCAGTAACAGTGAATGCTTAATAATATCTACTAAGGGAGAGAACGAATATGAAACTATGTTTTAATCAGGCTACGACATTAGAAAATTCAAATCTTGTAAAAGACTTAGAGTATTGCGAAAAGCATGGATATGATTTTATCGAAATTCGTACGATGGATAAGTTACCGGAATATCTTCAAGAGCATTCTATTGAAGATCTAGCTAATTTCTTTCAGTCAAATCATATTAAGCCCCTAGCTTTAAATGCACTTGTTTTCTTTAATAATCGTGATGAAGCAGGATATAACGAAATCATTTCTGAATTTAAAAGCATGCTTGAAGTAGCAGGGAAAATAAGGGCCCAGTATGTTGTAGCAGTTCCCCTTGTAACGGAAAATAAAATCTTAAAAACAGATATTAAAGACAGTTGTGTAGAAGTGTTAAAGGAATTATCTGATCTAGCAGAACCTTATGGTGTAAAAATAGCTTTAGAATTTGTTGGTCACCCTCAATGTACTGTAAATACATTCGGTCAAGCCTATGATATTGTTGAGGCGGTTAACCGTGACAATGTTGGTTTAGTATTAGATGCTTTCCATTTCCATGCAATGGGCTCAGATCTAGAGGATCTAAAAAAGGCAGAGGGGTCAAAGATCTTTATTTTTCACATTGATGACACAGAAGATTTTCCAATTGGTTTCTTAACGGATGAAGATCGTGTGTGGCCGGGTTTAGGTGCAATTGATTTGGATAGTATTCTTACGCTTTTAAAAGAAAAAGGATATTCAGGTCCTGCTTCGGTTGAAATTTTTAGACCGGAATACTATCAATTAGATGCAGAAGAAGCAATCAAAACAGCGAAAGAAACAACATTAGAAGTTGTTTCTAAGTACTATAACGTTGAAATTGCTTCAAAGTAATCAATTCTTAAAAATGATAGGGAGGTGATTTCTTAGTGACTTTGGTTTCTATGAAAGGGATGCTTTTAAAGGCAAAAAGTGGAAAGTATGCTGTAGGTCAATTTAATTTAAACAGTTTACAATGGGCTCAAGCAATTCTCCAGGCTGCAGAAGAAGAGCAGTCACCAGTAATTATAGCTGCCTCAGATCGACTGGTGGATTACTTAGGTGGATTTAAAACAATTTCCGTTATGGTAAAAGCCTTAATGGAAGAAATGAACATAACAGTTCCTGTCGTGTTACACCTTGATCACGGGATGAGTGTTGAGAGATGTAAGAAAGCCATTGATGCTGGATTTACATCTGTTATGATT
>JAPSLU010000360.1 GCA_031180405.1 Bacillus sp. (in: firmicutes)
TTTTATTGAAACAATGAAAAACCTCCAAAATGGAATATTTAAGATGAAAATGGACGGTAAAGGGAGATTCATTTATACAATGGCTGCAGGTAAGCTCTTAGATGCGATTGGAGCGGATGAAGCAACACTTTTACATCGTACGCCACATGATGTTTTTCCGAAAGAAATTGCAGACTTAAAGTATCGCCATTATAAAGAAGCTTTTACAGGAAACAGAGTAAATTATGAGGTTGAATTAGAAGGTAGGCTTGTATTTGTCGATATTACCCCTATAGTGCAAGGGAATTCTGTCATTGAAATCGTTGGCACAGTTCATGATATATCTGAATTACGCTCAACCCAAAGAGAGCTCAAGGTAAACCAGTTTCAATATCAATCACTTTTTCAATTTAGTCAAGATTATGTTATATCAGTTACGCCAAGTGGGGAAATCATTGATATGAATCCAAATATGTTGGAATTATATAAAAATGCATATGGCCCGGTTCCACATCTCAAATTAGAACAACTGGTTGCGGATGAGGATAAAGAAATAACTGTTCGTTATTTTCAAAAAGCAATTGAAGGGAACCCACAAAATTTTGATTTAAATGTTCAAACTCAGAAGGGGAAATTTGTTTTTAATGTCACGTTTCTTCCAATTATTGTTGATAAACAAATTAAAGGAGTATATTCAATTGGTAAAGATATTACAGAGCAACGGCGGGTTCAAGAAACAAATGAATATCTTGCCCATCATGATGAACTAACAAAGCTCCCTAACAGAAGGTGGATTGTTAAAAAGCTTAATGATTCCTTACAACTAGCTGAAAAATCGAACCTTCAGCTCGCAGTTTTATTTATTGACTTAGATCGATTTAAATCGATTAATGATACGCTAGGACATTTAATTGGCGATCAGCTGCTTGAAGAAATATCATCCCGTTTACTTGACACAATCGATCGCGACAAGCAGCATCTAGCACGATTGGGCGGGGATGAATTTATGATTCTTTGCCCTAAAATTGATGATCAAGAGGAGGTTATCGTTTTAGCAAAAAATCTATTAGAAAAGCTGAGCACACCGCTTCATATTGACGAATTTGAACTGATGGTTTCGACAAGCATTGGGATTAGTTTTTTTCCAACATCGGGAACTACTGCTGTAGATTTAATGAAAAAGGCGGATATTGCTCTTTATCAAGCGAAGGAATATGGGAGAAATATGTATCAGGTTTACACAACTTCCATGGATGATAAACAAGTTCAACGGTTCTTTATGGAACGAGATTTAAGAAAAGCAATAATGAATGATGAATTCATTGCTCATTTCCAGCCTCGTGTCGATGCAATAACAGGGAAAACGATTGGTGCGGAAGCATTGATACGTTGGATGCATCCAACGTACGGGATGGTTTCACCTCGTGAATTTATCCCGCTTGCTGAAGAAACAGGTCTTATTATTTCATTAGGTAAATGGATGAAGCGACAGGTTTGTGAGCAACTAGTTGCATGGAGAAATGCAAATATTCCACTAATCCCAATAAGTGTTAATATTAGCTCACAACGATTTTTGCAAAGTGGATTTGCTCAGGATTTACGAGATTTGTTATCAGAATACGAGTTGGATGGGCATTGGATCGAGCTTGAAATAACTGAAAACTCTTTAATGAAAAATGAGGAGTATATTTATCAAACTCTTCTTGAATTAAAGGAAATGGGTGTGAAAATATATATAGATGATTTTGGGACAGGCTATTCCTCATTTCATTATTTAAAAGCATTTAAACTAGACGGAATAAAAATTGACATGTCCTTCATTCAACATATCTCTTGTCAATCTGAGAATGCTGCAATTACAGCAGCGATGATTAAAATGGCCCAGCAGTTAAATATGGATGTCATTGCCGAAGGAGTCGAAACAAAGGAAGAGCTTGCCTTTCTACTAGAGCAAAATTGTCATCATATTCAAGGTTTTTATTACGGAAGACCTTGTGTTGCTATGGAATTTGAAAAAAAGTATCTATGATATCGAGAAGAATCGTGAAAAATGCCCCACGGTTCTTTTTTATTTATGGGGACTCTCGAGCTTATTATGTTTTTCTGTAAATTTTTAAAAATAATTTTTTTATTTCGACGCTACTCTCCTACTCCACTTCCCCTATATATAGAGTGAAAGCATCTTTTTAATAGAGAAGCTTGAAAAGCTATTTTGGGAGTTAAGGAGAGTACAAGATGGAGAAATTTAATTTCGAGTTATTACAATCCTATCAATCATTAAACACGATCGAAGAAATGGATCATGCTGTCCGTGGCTTTTTGTACAAGCATAAGGAGGAATTGTCAGAAGGGACGATATCTGTTCTTACACAAATTTGGCGACATTCTGTTAAGGTAATCGGTGTTTCCTTTGCTCGTAATGATTATTTAGCAGAGCAAGCAAACGTTAGTCGCCGCACTGTCATTCGCGCCTTGAACGTCTTAATGGAGAAAGGGATTATTAAAAAAATTCCAACTGCAAGAAAGACAGGCAAACAAGGTGTTAACATCCTAATCATCCAGCCATTTGCGTCAATCGAAGCATTAAAAAATACGATGTCACACCATGATGACACACCAGAAGTCACAGCTAATAAAACAGAGAATAAGCAAAGCTCACTCTGTGAGAAAAGAACGATAAAACCTTATAACGTAAAGGAACTGGAAGAGCCAACAGCTGAACAGCTTGATGCCAGTTTTCTACCAGATTCTATTTCTCAAGAATTTGTAATTGCTGCAAAGCCGTTTTTTAATGTGATTGAGATTTACGAGCTTTGGAAGAGAGTGCTACTCGTTTATCGTAAAATGAAGCTGAAAAAAGACTTAACATTAGTCATGGATCGGATCATTTATGCCTTCAAGCAAACGGTATTTGCGAAAAAACGAGAGAAGATTAACTCGACGTTTGAAGGGTATTTTTACACAATTCTTTATTCAGAGCTAATCGTTGAGAAGCGGAAAGAGATGAAGGGTGCTTTTTACGATTTTTTGCGTGATTGTAAATAGCCTACTCGAAAATTAATATTTACTGTGAAGCTTTGGGATTGATTAGATCTCTTGTTTAAAATAAAACATAGTACAATAGGTATTGCATTCAGTCAAATTCTATAAGAAATTCAGAGTTAACTATCTAGTGTAAAGCTATTATTTCAATTATAGTCATTCACGGTATATATTTTTAATTAGGACAGGAGTCGTTAAATAGTGAGATTAGTTAATACTTATCTCTCGGAACTTGAAATAAAGAAACAAGATATTGAAGTGATTCGTAATCTATTTAAGAAACATTATACAGAACAAATAGAAGTAAATCGCTATAAATATGAGGAGCGTAAACATTATGAAACTGATATTGATATAATTGACGTAGAATTTCTCAAGGAAAATATATATAAAGAAATAGATAAGTTGATAAAAATTCATGAAAAAGTTATACAGTCAATTGGTCAAAGTGTAGAAATAATTGTTGCTAATGATGATACAGATACGGAAATCCAAGTATTTGAAAAAAATTGTAATGATGTATCAGGATTTGGATTGTTTATTACTTCGAGAAAAATTCAAGAACTTAAACCCTACTATACTTCTGATATTTGCAACGCATATTTGAATTTTGAAAATGTTAGTTTTGGTGTTATGTTCGAATAGTGGTAATGTTATGTACTAACGATTGATATATTTGTCCATCGAAGAAATAATCAGGAAGTGTAGAGATAGGATTGAAAGAATTGGATTAACTATTTGAGGATTCTTTTAATGAATTGCAAGCAGATATCGTTTCAATATGCTTAGAGTATGTATATGAAAGAGCTAATAAAATATTTATTTATTGTTCATATGAAGAAGGTCTTATATCAAATAACTTTTTTTATAATATTAATGATAGGATTGTAGAGAGACATATGATGATTAAACAAACTTACTGCAGAATACAAATA
>JAPSLU010000361.1 GCA_031180405.1 Bacillus sp. (in: firmicutes)
AGTTTTGCTCTCAATAAAATATATTTCATTAGTTGGGGGCTTATGATTGATTAGGCAGACAAAATCTTATCCTTTCAATGACACATATTACATTTCAACTACAAATTCAGTCACCTTTTAATTCCCTTGATAATTTGGCACACGCTTTTCCTTAAAAGCTTGTAAACCTTCTTGACGGTCTTTCGTTGGGATTGTTATTTCATAAGCATTTTGCTCAATGGCAAGTCCTGTGTGTAAATCAACTTCAACTCCTTTGTCAATTGCATACTTAGCTTGAGAAACGGCAATCGGAGCATTTTGGACGATTTGTTTAGCTAATTGAATGGCTTCTTCTTCAAGTGTATCTGATTTTGTGACAAATTCTACTAAGCCGATTTGTAAAGCTTCATGCGCGGTTATTTTTCTCGCTGTGTAAATTAACTCCTTTGCCCTTCCCTTTCCAATTAATCGTGGCAACCGTTGAGTTCCTCCTGCACCAGGTATAATTCCTAATGAAGTTTCCGTCAGTCCGAGTATAGCGTTCTCTGATGCAATCCTCAGATCACATGCTAATGCTAGTTCGGTTCCACCTCCTAGAGCTGCACCATTAATGGCTGCAATGACTGGTAGTGGCAACGATTCTACGTTATTAATTATTTGACGAATAGAATGTACCGTTTGTTTAACCTCCTTTTCATTCATTGAAGAACGCTCTTTAAGGTCTGCTCCTGCACAAAATGACTTGTTCCCTTGTCCTGTAATGATGACACAACGTATGGTAGAATCATATTTTATTTCATTTAAGATATTCTGAAGCTCTTCTACCATTTGTATAGAAAGGGCGTTAGCTGCATTTGGCCGTGTTAACGTAATCTTGGCGATTTTCACTTCCAATCTACTAAGTGACGCAGCTTTTTCCAAGACTAACTCCTCCTAATTTTTTATATATTTATGGATAAAGTCTGTTGTTGTTTCACCTTTATGAAAAGATGGATGAGTTAAAACTTGCTTTAATAATGGTATATTTGTTTTAATCCCTTCTAGCTCATAAATTGCTAGAGCACTTCTAAGCTTTGAAAGAGCCTCCACCCTATTTTTACCTTTTACAATAAGCTTTGCAATCATTGGATCATAAAACGGTGTAACCTTTGAAGTGTCATGAACACCTAGCTCATGCCTTATCCCTTCTCCTTCTGGCAAATTAAGTTTTGTTATTATGCCAGGAGAAGGAAAAAATGTCGTTGGGTCCTCAGCATAAATTCTCACTTCAATAGCGTGACCATTACACTGGATCTCACTTTGATCAAAACGTAAATGTTCCCCTGCTGCTATCCGAATTTGTTCTTCTACTAAATCAATGCCAGTTATTTCTTCTGTCACCGGGTGCTCAACCTGCAATCTTGTATTCATCTCTAGAAAGTAAAAATTCCTTTTTTCATCAACTAAGAATTCAATCGTCCCAGCATTTGTATAGCCGATTGTCTGTGCCGCATGGACAGAAACCTCCCCCATTTCTCTTCTTAGTTCAGCATCCAAAAATATAGAAGGAGCTTCCTCAACGATTTTTTGGTGTCGGCGTTGGATCGAACATTCTCTTTCCCCTAAGTACACAACTTTACCTGCTTGATCCGCTAGAATCTGTATCTCAATATGTCGTGGATTTTCAATATATTTCTCTATATACATATCACCGTTTCCGAAAAACGATTGTGCCCGTTTTTGATTTCCTTCGAATGCAGTGATCATTTCCTCATCGGATCTGACAATCTGCATGCCGATTCCTCCTCCACCAGAAGAAGCTTTTAGCATAATAGGATAACCGATTTTCCCCGCTATTTTTACGGCTTCATGTGAATTAGCTAATGAAGTTGATATCCCGGGTACAACCGGAACACCTGCCTGTAGCATGACTCGGCGTGCTTCAATTTTGCTACCCATACTTGAAATTACCTCAGCAGATGGCCCAATAAAAACAAGACCCTTCTCTGCACATCTTCTAGCAAACTCAGGGTTTTCAGAAAGAAGACCGTATCCCGGATGTATGGCATCAGCTTCCGTTTTTTTTGCTATTTCTATGATCTTATCAATCTTTAAATAACTGTCAGACACGCGAGGGCCACCGACAAGATAAGCTTCATCCGCCAATCTAGTATGTGGAGCATCTTCATCAGCTTCTGAATAAATTGCGACTGTCTTAATCTTAAGAGCCTGACACGTTCTCATGATTCGAACAGCAATTTCTCCCCGATTTGCAATTAAGATTTTATTAAACATTTGGTTCACCTCCTCTTTTTAAAGGTTAACAGCCAATTTGGCGAGCTATGACCATTCGTTGAACCTCTGATGTACCTTCCCCAATTTCAAGTAACTTTGCATCTCGAAAAAACCTTTCTACCTGGTATTCCTTCATATACCCATATCCACCGTGTATTTGAATCGCTTGATCACAAACCTTCATACACATCTCAGAAGCAAATAACTTGGCTATGGCCGCTTCCTTTTTAAACACTTTTCCCTGATCCTTTAACCACGCTGCTTTATAAACCATATTACGTGCTACTTCTATATTCATTGCCATATCAGCGAGTTTAAATTGTATTGCTTGAAATTTGGATAAACTCTTTCCAAACTGTTTCCGCTCTTTTGCGTATTGAAGTGATTTTTCATAAGCTCCTTGTGCAATTCCAACAGCCATTGCTGCGATGCCAATTCTACCTCCGTCAAGTGTGGCTAAGAATTGCTTATACCCGCTTCCTTCAACACCAATAAGATTTTCCTTTGGAATAGTAACATCCTCTAAGATAAGTTCAGTTGTATTCGATGCTTTCAAGCCCATCTTTTCATAATTTGCATATATTTTAAAACCCTCTACATTTGTTGGCACGATGAAAGCACTTATCCCATTTGTTCCTTTTGTGGAATCAGTCACAGCTGTAATCGCTATATTTTTAGCATAACCTCCATTCGTGATAAAACATTTGGAACCAGATAAAATCCATTGATCATTCTTTAATATTGCTGTTGTTTGCGTTCCACCAGCATCTGATCCTGCATTAGGTTCTGTTAATCCAAATGCCCCTAAATACTCTCCTTTACATAGCGGAGTAAGGTAGTTTTCTTTTTGCTTTTCTGTGCCGAATAAATAAATAGGAGCTGCTCCTAAAGAAATATGCGCTGAATAGGTAATTCCTGTGGAGGCACACACTCTACTTAACTCTTCAACGACAATCGCAAAACATGTTGTATCAGCATCAGCCCCACCGTATTTTTCGGGAAACGGAAGACCCATCATCCCCAATTCTGATAATTTTTTAAAGATGTTCTCTGGAAATGCCCCAGTTTTATCTCTCTCATATGCTCCTGGTGCCACTTCATGATCAGCAAAATCCCGAATCAATTTCCGCACCATTTCTTGTTCCTTTGTTAAATGAAAATCCATCATCTCAAATCCTTTCATCTTAGATGTTTTTTCATAAAAGCTTCTAGATATGATTGATCATCAAACAGGATGAACAGGGTGCTTTTTCTCAGAAAAAATAATGTATTTAGACATGTAAGCCTCAAAGCGAACAAGAAGTTCATTCCTTAACGAGTTGGCTGGAATAATCCCATCAATGATCATTTCGGATGCTAACCGATAAATATCGATGTCTTCTCTGTATTCTTCTCTTTTTTGTTGAATAAATTGATCACGCTCCTGGGCAGGTAGTTCCGCGATTTTTTTTGCATACACGGCATTGACAGCGGCTTCTGGACCCATAACCGCAATAGATGCACCAGGAAGAGCTAAACAACAATCTGGCTCAAAAGCAGGTCCTGCCATTGCATATAAACCTGCACCATATGCTTTTCTAACAACAATGGAAATTTTCGGAACTGTTGCTTCGGCCATAGCTGAGATCATTTTTGCACCGTGTCTGATAATCCCCGCTCTCTCTACTTTTGTTCCAATCATAAATCCTGGAATGT
>JAPSLU010000039.1 GCA_031180405.1 Bacillus sp. (in: firmicutes)
AAGAAAAACGCAAATAATAGTAGCAGCAAAAAGCAGCTAACAAAGCGTTCTGAAATAGCTTTGTTAGCTGTTGTTACAAATAATAGATATCGCGCCTATTATTTAGTTTGAAAATCCCTAGACATCTATATAAAGGCTTGTGTAGGAACAATATTGGAGGGATTGACATGCGAAATCGAGATTTATCATTCTGGCTTTTTTTAGCGCCTGTATTATTAGGTCTAGGGCTAGTTGTGATCGTTCCATTACTAAATGGAGTTTACTATTCTTTTACAGACTGGAATGGGCTAACAGCAACTCAATTTTTAGGATTTGAAAATTACATTAGAGTATTCCAAGATGAAAGTTTTCTATCTGCAATATGGTTTACAGTTAAATTCTCAGTTGTTACGGTTATTTTGCTTAATGCATTAGGTTTAGGTTTAGCAATATTAGTAACCCGTAACATTAAATCAAATAATTTCTTAAGAACAGTTTTCTTTATGCCTAACTTAATAGGTGGGTTAATTCTAGGTTTCATTTGGCAGTTCATTTTTATTAGCGTGTTTGATGATATCGGAAAAGCCCTTGGAATTGAAGCATTAAGTGGATGGTTGTCTACGACGAATACTGGGTTCTGGGGGTTAGTTATTCTGACATGCTGGCAAATGGCCGGTTATATTATGATTATTTATATCGCCTATTTAGAAAGTATTCCGCATGATTTAATTGAAGCGGCGCAAATTGATGGAGCAAATAGCTTCCAACGATTTAAAAACATCACTTTCCCGTTAGTAGCACCAGCATTTACCGTTAGTATGTTTTTAACATTATCAGGTTCATTTAAGATTTACGATCAAAACTTATCGCTAACAAATGGTGGTCCTTTTGACTCCACACAAATGGTAGCAATGGATATCGTTAAAACTGCCTTTACTAGCAATGAAATGGCCCTAGGACAAGCGAAGGCAGTAGTTTTCTTTATTATAGTCGCACTAATTGCGATTACACAGGTTTATTACAACAAGAAACGGGAGGTTGACATGTAATGAAGAGCAATAAGCGTAATTTATTTTCAATTGAAATATTTGGTCTCTTGCTCGGACTACTATGGCTATCACCGTTTTATTTAATGCTTGTAAATGCCTTTAAAACGAAAAAAGAAATTTTCATGAGTGTTCTTAGTTTTCCTGAAGCACTTGCAACTGAAAACTTTGTCCGTGCTTTTGATGATCTGGATTTTATCAGTTCACTTGTTAACTCATTGATTATTTCGATAGTTAGTATAGTGGTCATTGTTATTTTCTCTTCAATGGCAGGTTATGCTTTAGCGCGAAACAAAAGTAAGCTTAGTGCAGCATTATTATTAGTGTTTGTGGCAGCTATGCTTATTCCATTCCAATCTGTTATGATACCGCTTGTATCACTTTTCGGTAGTGTAAATATGTTAAATCAAGCAGGTCTTATCTTTATGTATTTAGGTTTTGGTTGTAGTTTATCCATCTTCCTATACCACGGTGCTATGACGGGGATTTCTAAATCTCTTGATGAAGCTGCAATAGTTGATGGAGCAAATAAATTCCAAGTCTTTTGGTTTATTATATTCCCATTGTTAAAACCAATTTCTGTTACTGTTGCGATTCTAAATGTTATATGGATCTGGAATGATTACTTATTACCATCTCTTATTTTAGGTGAATCAAGTGCTACAATTCCTTTAAAAATGTTCTTCTTCTTTGGACAGTATACAAAGCAATGGCATCTAGCTTTAGCTGGATTAACATTAGCTATTATTCCAGTAATTATTGGCTATTTCTTTGCGCAAAAGCAAATTATTAAGGGTGTAGCAGAGGGTGCTGTTAAGTAAACGGCAATAAAGTTCGCGATTATATATGTGGTATCGATTTCAGGTTTTTTAGAGCTATCAATAATGGTCAATTACCCCTTTAAGATACTGTGAGAAAAGTCTTGGAGGGGTTTACCATATGGAAATGACTCTTTAGTTATCAGGAAAATCTGTACTTAGTTTAGGTGTCTAGCTCCTCGAGGTCATAAGTCATTTTAGAATAGAAGGCATAGAACGCCTTCTATTCTAAAACGTCTTATTGCCCGAAGCTGATCAAGGTGCTTGCGCTTTTCTTTGGAGGTGAAAGAAATGAGAGAATCTGGGTTAATGGGTGGTTTGCATTATTTAAGTGTTTGGATAATGAGATTGGCAATTGCTAACATACTTTGGTTTGTGTGTAATCTTCCAATTATGATCATCAGCTTCTTTCTAATTTTTGCAAAAGATGTAGGTGTTGTTTTTGTTTTATTTATGCTCCTATTTTTACTAGCCCCTTTCTTATTATTTCCTTCAACAGCTGCACTATTTTCTTCCGTTAGGGAGTGGTTGATCGTGAAAGAAGACCATCTTCCCCTTTTAAAAGGATTTATAAAATTCTATAAAGAAAATTATAAGAGAAGTTTATTGGCAGGATGTATGATTACGTTATTGTGGATGATATGGGCCGTTGATTATTATTATTTCAGCGGAGAGAATTTTACTTTTATGACGGTGTTTCTCATTATGGGGATGTTACTGTTTGTTTTTACGGTCAACTATTTCTCGGTTAATGCTCACTATGATATAGCTGTGTTCGCAGCTCTGAAAAACGCACTGATTTTAACACTAGGGAGACCTATTTTAACGAGTATTATCATAATAAGTAGTGGATTAATTGGATATACGAGTTTAACGAAGGTTCCACCAATAATCCCCTTTTTCTCAATATCAATTATTGCATTTATCTCTTTTTCTGCTTTTTACAGTCATTATTTAAAAGTGAAAGAAAAACTAGCATAAAAAGTTCTAACGATTAGGGAGTGTGTGGTTAATGAATAAGCACCAACAAATGATAAAAAATGCTCATGAAGAATTGAATAAATATAAAAAAAGTGTTACTGAACATGAGTGGAGTTTGCAGTATCATGTGATGCCACAGGCAAATTGGATGAATGATCCGAATGGATTTACCATGTTTAATGGGGAATATCACTTATTTTATCAACATCATCCTTATTCACCCAAATGGGGTCCGATGTACTGGGGACATGTGAAAAGCAAGGATTTAGTTCATTGGGAACACCTCCCGATCGCATTAGCACCAAGTGAGCCGTATGATATTGATGGTTGTTTCTCTGGGAGTGCTATTGAGAAAGATGAAAAGTTATATTTATTTTACACAGGTAATAAATGGACCGGGCCTGATCAAGACAAAGATTTAAAACAAGTTCAATGCTTAGCTGTTAGTAATGATGGTGTCCACTTCGAAAAAATAGATGAAAATCCTGTCATTGAAGCTGCACCTTCTGGTGATATTCATCCAAATCATTTTAGAGATCCTAAGGTTTGGAAGGAAGGAGACTATTACTATTGTGTGCTAGGTTCACAAACAAAAGACCGAATTGGACAAGTTTTACTTTATCGTTCAGCAGACCTGATGAAATGGGAATTTGTTAATGTAATGGCAAGAGGCAACGGAAACATGGGCTATATGTGGGAGTGCCCTGACTTATTTTCACTAGCAGAACAAGATGTGCTAGTGATGTCACCACAAGGTGTAAAGCCTGAAGGTGATTTATTTCATAATTTACATCAATCAGTTTACGTTTTTGGGCAATTAGATCTGGAGCAGGGGAATTTCCAATTTAACGAGTTTCAACTCCTAGATTACGGTTTCGATTTTTATGCGCCTCAAACGACTGTCGATGGTTTAGGTAGAAGGATATTAGTTGGATGGATGGCAATGTGGGAAAGTGATATGCCAGAGCAGGAGCATAATTGGGCTGGTGCAATTACAGTTCCACGCATTCTAACAATTGAAAATGATAAGTTGAAGTGTATCCCAGCCCCAGAACTTGAAACATTACGCTATGACAAGGTTTCTTATAATAACGAACAGCTTGATGGGGAAAATTCATTTGAAGATATCCATGGAAATTGTTTAGAACTGAATGTAGTTGTTGATATGAAACAAGCGACAGAGTTTGGGGTAAGGGTTCGCATGAATAAAACTGGTACTGAAGAAACGGTCTTAACCTATGACGTTGAACAAGAAAAGATTATTCTAAATCGAGATCGTTCTGGAAAAGGACCTGGTGGAGAAAGAAAAGCACCCGTTGAATTAAATAATGGAAAATTACAGCTTACATTGTTTTTAGATAACTCATCTTTAGAGGTGTTTATACAAAATGGTGAAAAGGTGATGACTGCAAGAATTTATCCTGATGCACAATCAAAGGGAATTGAATTTTTCTCAAATGGAGAGGTTGACCTTCTTCAACTCGATAAATGGTCATTAAAAAGAAGTATCCAATCATTGACATGAATAAAAAACAAAGCAACTAGTACGTTCAGCAGACAAGGAAGATGAATGATATGCTTGGGTATCAGGCTGCAAATCGTTTATTTGATTAAAAGAACCAAGTACTATAGCGAAGAGAATTACGATTCCTACAAAATTAATTGAACGAAAATCCTGTAGTAAAAATCAATCAACCGTATACTGATTCCTTGCCGGCAGGTTTCGAGAAAACAGACACTTTAAAAGGAGAGGGAACATTATGAAAAAAATTTGGTGGAAGGAAGCCGTAGCTTATCAGATATATCCGAGAAGTTTTATGGACACAAATGGAGATGGGATTGGTGATTTACAAGGAATCATTTCCAAACTTGACTATATAAAAGACTTAGGAATTGATGTTATTTGGATCTGTCCTATGTATAAATCTCCTAATGACGACAATGGATATGATATTAGTGACTACCAGGCCATTATGGACGAATTTGGTACAATGGCTGACTTTGATCAGTTACTAGAGGAAGTTCATAGCCGAGGTATGAAGTTAATTATTGACTTGGTTATTAATCATACGAGTGACGAGCACCCATGGTTTGTTGAATCGCGTTCATCTAAAGATAACGCAAAACGTGATTGGTATATTTGGAGAGATGGAAAAGGTGAAAAAGAACCAAATAACTGGGAAAGCATTTTTAGTGGATCTGCTTGGGAATTTGATGAAGAAACAAAGCAATATTATATGCACATTTTCTCTACTAAACAGCCCGACCTTAATTGGAAAAATCCAGAGGTGCGCCACGCCTTATACGAAATGATTAACTGGTGGCTGGATAAAGGTATTGATGGTTTCCGTGTAGATGCAATTAGTCATATAAACAAAGAAGAGGGACTAGAAGATATGCCAAATCCGAAAGGCTTAAAGTATGTCCCTTCATTTGATAAACATATGAATGTAAAAGGTATTCACACATATCTGAAAGAACTAAAAGAAGAAACATTTGCGAAATACGATATCATGACTGTCGGTGAAGCAAATGGTGTAAAAGTAGAGAACAAGGAAGACCTGGAAGAGTGGATTGGAGAACAAAACGGCAAATTCAATATGGTTTTTCAATTCGAACATTTAAGCTTATGGAGTGCTGAAAAGAATAAAAAGCTCGACATCGTTGGGTTGAAGGGGGCCTTGACTAAATGGCAAAAGGCCCTTGAAAACAAGGGATGGAATGCATTGTTTATTGAAAACCATGATCAACCTCGAAGAGTTTCTACGTGGGGAAATGATAAGGAATATTGGTATGAAAGTGCAACAGCATTAGCTGCAATGTACTTCTTAATGCAAGGAACGCCATTCATTTATCAGGGTCAGGAAATTGGGATGACAAATGTTAAATTCAATTCTATAGATGAATACAATGATGTGGCAGATAAAAACATGTATCGCTACAAGCGTGAAGAAGGGGTTTCACATAAAGAAATCATGTCAATTATTTGGGCATCAAGTCGTGATAATTCAAGAACACCGATGCAATGGTCTGCAGAACAAAATGCTGGGTTTACTACCGGAACTCCATGGCTGGGTATAAATGACAATTACAAAAAAATAAATGTGGAAGATCAACTTCAAGATAAAGACTCTATTCTTCATTTTTACAAAAAAATGATTAAGTTGAAAAAGGAAAATGAAATTTTCACTTATGGAATATATGATCTCCTTCTCGAAGAACATCCACAAATTTATGCTTATACTCGTACGTTAGAAAAGGAAAAAGTTGTTGTCTTAACAAATCTTACTGATAAACCTGCGGAATGGGAAGAAGCATTACCGTTTTCGGTTTCTTATGATGAACTACTATTATCTAATTATAAGGTTAGAAATCACAATGCGATTTCAAAGATTACCTTAAAACCTTTTGAAACAAGAGTTTATCGAGTGAAAAAAGTGTAACTCTAGGGGAGATGCAAGTCTTGAAGAACATTTTCTGAGCTTGCATCTTTTCTTTTTTTATTAGCACTCTGTATACTTGTTCAGTAAGGTCTTTTATTAGGGGGAATCTTAGTGTTAATAAAACCAAAAGCAATATTTCTAGATATGGATGGGACGATATTAAATCATCAAAACAAGGTAAGTATTCTTACAAAAGAAATTATTGATGAGTTACGGAAGCAAGGTATGTATGTATTTATTGCGACTGGTAGAGCGTATGAGGAAATAGAGGGAGTAGTGCCTGAAGGTTTTCAAGTTGATGGGGTTGTTACTTCAAATGGAATGGCGGGCTATATCGGGAATAAAGCTGTTTTTGAGCATTCTCTTTCACGTGAGCTGGTCGAAATGATCATTGAAAAAGCAAGAGAAAATAAGGTCTATTATGAGCTATTTCCTTATCATGCAGCACGAATTACATTGAGGCGAGACCAACAGTATGTCGTAGATGAAATTAGAGATCCGAAGCCTGATAGTGTTGGTATTAATGAATGGCTTTCTCGGAAGCAAGCAGTTGAAAAAGAGATAGATTGGAACGAATATATTGAAGGTGAAAAGTTTTCAAAGTTTTATTTCTTTGCTAGAACAAAAGAGCAAATAGATAATTGGAAAAATCAATTGGAAAAATTAAAACAAGAAATAGATTTTACGACATCAATATCATCTGAGCATAATGTTGAAGTGATGGTTTCAAATGTAAATAAAGCAACTGGGATTAAACAAATGTTAAAGAAGTTTAACCTTTCTGAGGAGGAAACAATGGCTATCGGTGATAGTGATAATGATTTACCTATGCTTCAATCAGTTGGATTTGCTGTCGCGATGAAGAATGCACCTGATCGCATTAAAAAAATAGTGGATGATATAACAGAATTTACATGTGATGAAGATGGGGTTTTTCATTATCTAAAATCTCGGTTCATTCAATAACAATAGAAAGTAGTGGGAGTTACTTGCTGGCTTTAAATAAGGAGTTTTCTTCCATATTAATGTAGTAGGTATTTCAACTATTATGTTATATAGAAAAAGGTTTAAGGGACAGCCTTAGTGTCTGGGACTGCCCCCTATCCGTTATAACGCCTGTTTTAGTTACTCCTTATTGAACCATAAAGGTTCTTTATCATCTACATCACCGTTATAGTTAATAAGAATTTCTTCCCCAGCCTTTATATCCTTATAGGCGTAGAAATCAAAGGTATGGTTATCGAAATTAATCTCGTAAATGGCATTAGGCTCATAGGAGTGATTAAATAGCATCCCATACCCTAAAAGAATCGCAGAATGATTTATTCCATACTCAAAAGCATAGTCATCTAAGGCAGTTTTCTCAATATGTTTATGCTGTTCGTTAGGGTAAGGAAGAACAGGTGCTTCATGCATGAGTTCACCTTTTTTAATATCTCTTGTTGCGAATACTCCTCTATTGAACTCACCGTCACTTAGGGGAGAAGTTTTGATTTCAATCATGTTTTTTCACCTACTTCTTCTTGAAGTTCTATCTAACTGTACCATTAAATTAGAATAGAAGAAAATAATACTTCGGAAAAAATACCTGTAAAGGCTTGAAAATCTTATAATGAGTTGGAGAATGTTGTTAACCTTACCATTTATTGGAAGGAAAATATTATATGGTTATTGGTAATTTTTTTCGAGTTGTCGATTACAACAACTATAAGTGGTCCATATTCTTTTATGATTTATATTTTTTCGGAACTAGGAGTTTTGCATTATAAGGGAGAGGGTGTTGTCCTCTCCTATATTGTACGTAAGGCCTCATCGAGATTATGAAACCCACTTACATCTTTTGTATTAGGCTCGTCAGTCTCGATTGTCCACTGTTCCTTTCCATAGGCTAATTGTCCATCTTGATTCTTTATGTATGGGGTATGGACCATAAATGTTTTTCCGTTTTTTCGAATCGTGTACCCAAGATGATAAGAATCATGTTGCCCTTGCTCCTCAAATACACCGATGTCCTCGAACTGATATTTATTTATTAGAGATTGAAAGGAATTTTGTAACTCTGATATCATGTCTTCTCGATTTGTGAATTGCATATTTTATCGATCCCTTCTTTTGTTTACTATTTAATATGCCTGAAGTTTTTAAATTTCATTAGAGTATTTTTAAAAGGAGAGAATGAACTGGTTTGCATTTAATTGAAGGTTCTTAATGACGCTTCGATCAACTAACTTTGTGAAAATTGTTAAATCGAAAATATCAGTTAAAGTGTCTTGAACAGAACCTAAATTTTTTATACTTAAAGTAACATGCACCTTTATCAAGGTTAGCTTAAGGTGTTTTCTGCCTCTATAAAATCCAGAACGAGGCAGTGATGTTAGTAATTTTAACCGATTAATTATAGGTAGATTTTCCTGTGTAAAACATATTTAATTTTCCGAATTTAGAGATAAAAATAGTCTGAATGTGCTATGATTAAATCAAAAATCTAGGTGATGAGGTTTACCAAATGAATCGATCCGGACAAATTATTCTGGTGTTAATATCGATATTGTTTACGGCTTATCAAACATTAATGGGGCGTGATCAATTTTTTACGGTGGATTTTTTTATCTTTACTCTCATTGCCTTTTTAGTCGGAAGGCAGTATGATCTTGCAAGGTATTACGCTAAAAAAGCGAAGTTAAAAGATGAAAGTTATAAGAAGTTAGTCGATTTTTTTCCGGAATCTATTATTATTCATGAAGACAATAAAGTTTGCTATGTGAATCATGCAGCCGTAAAAATGATAGGAGCCAAAGATAAAGAAGATTTGATTGGCTGTTCTATCCTAGATTTTATTGTACCTAAGTATAAAGGTCGGGCTGTAGAGAGAATGAAACTGATTAAGAAGGTAAACTCTCCGTTGAGTAACATAGAGTATGAATTAAAAAAAATCGACGGAACGACATTTTTCTTTGAAGGATCCTCAATGAACATTTCGTATGGAAAAAATGATGCCTTGCTAACAATCGGTAAGGATGTTACTGCAAAGAAGGAGCACACAGAAAGGCTCTTATTAAAATCTGAAAAATTAGCATTGTTAGGACAAATGGCCGCTGGAATTGCCCATGAAATTCGCAATCCTCTTACTTCAATCAAGGGCTTTATCCAACTATTTAAAACAAATCATCTTCAAGAGGAATATTATAATATCGTTTTGTCAGAGCTTGATCGAATTAATGCCATAGTAGGAGAGTTTCTTGTTCTTGCAAAACCAAGTGCATCTATATTCGTTGAAAAGGATATTGAAGAATTAATTAAAGATGTCCTCACGATAATGAGCACCCAATCGATTTTAAGTAACGTTCAAATTTCCTCAAAGATTGAACCAAGCCTTCCTAAGATTTGTTGTGAAGAAGCACAGTTAAAGCAAGTCTTTTTGAACTTATTCAAGAATGCAATAGAAGCAATGCCTAATGGTGGGAATATACAACTTAAGGTAAAAGAACATGAAGAGGGAAGTATACTCATTCAGGTAATTGATGAAGGTGTAGGGATTCCGCCAGAAAGGATTCCTACGCTTGGTGAACCATTTTATACAACCAAGGAAAAGGGAACAGGGTTAGGTCTCATGACTTGTTATAAAATTATTGAATCACATAAAGGGGTGTTATCCATTCATAGTGAGGTTAATAAAGGTACAACAATTGAAATGATTCTTCCTACAATCACTCAACCATTATTAAAAAGGGAATTTATTTAATGTTGGATTATATTCAAGGGAAAAATAACGCATAGAGTAGCTCTATGCGTTATTTTTGTTCAAGATTAGGAATTTATAAAAAATTCTTGTACTGTGGATAAGCGCTTCGCCATCCAGCTCCAGGGTATAGCCACAATTGAATTGAAGACAAAAAAGTCTTCTATTTAATCGCATCTTATTGACCGAAGCTGATTAAGGCGCCTATGTTCTTGTTCTCATTTTTGATATTTCTTCAACTTTTTTACTAACTCATGAAAAAGTTCTTCATTGCGGTCATCTAGTGCTTTGTTAATTTGACTTTTTAGTAAGGCAATCTCGACCACAAGATCAGTGGCTTTTGCGTCTTTTTCAGATTGTTCATATTGTTTGATTGAGTGGATACGATGTGTTTCTACAAGTTGTGTGTAACGATGGTCAGAATGTTTTCCGAAATAGTGGAGAATTAGGTGAACCTTATCTGCTGGGTTGCTCATTAAAGATCCGAAAGCCCTTGAAACATCTTCTGTTTTAAGGCCATTTGTATAGAAGTGAAACCCTGATTCATCGGAACTTATACTTGAAACGCTAATGGTTCGTTCTTTAGGATGAACCGTATCAGTAAAGGATAGGTTCTTGAGGATATGATGATTCTTTTGTATGTATTCAATAAGTCTCCGAGCTTCCTTGTTCTTTAATTGATGATGGTCTAAAAACCATTTAAGAAATTCACCTTTTTTAGAGGTTGATATCCAATTCATTATAGCCCACCTTACTAACAATCTTTTTATCTATCATAACACACTGCTGTAAATGATTGTGATTGATATGCTTTGGTGTGGTACGATCAACTAAAGCAAGATGCAGGCAATAGAAAAAGGAGAAAATGAATGACAGAAAAAAATTATGATCGGTTACTTAATATTGAGACAGATGCAGAGCAGAAGGGATTTCATAAATCCTTTCATTATCATAGATATGAACCAACACCATATCAGGGATTAGAACAATTATTTTATCACTATAAGTTGAAGGATGGAGATCGCTTAGTTGATTTTGGTTGTGGAAGAGGAAGGTTGCCTTTATTTGTTCATTATTTATTCCGTACATCTGTTGTAGGAATTGAAATGGATAGAAAGTTTTATGAAGAGGCCATAAAAAATCGCTCTCGGTATATTGCAAAAGCGAAAAAAAGTGGACATCAAATCGTATTTCACCATTGTTTGGCTGAAAAGTATCCAATTAACTCAGCTGATAATCGGTTTTATTTTTTTAATCCGTTTTCTGTTCAGATTTTCATGAAGGTTATTCATAATATCTTACACTCAGTCGAAAAATCCGAACGAGACATTGAGTTAATTTTGTATTACGTAGCGGAAGACTATCTCTTTTATTTAGAAAACCATACTCCTTTTGTTTTAAAGGAAGAGATTAAAATAGAAGGATTTTATAACCATAACCAAAATGAGAGATTTTTAATTTACAGATTACCTACCGGATAAGGATGCTATGAAAATTAAGATTCGACTTTCAGTTAATTAATTAGCAATGGTTACATGTTTACATCCTGATTTTCAAATACTAAACAAAATATATAGTTAGTAGAAGGGGTGTTCCATGTGCCTGAATTACCTGAGATGGAAAACTATAGACGGGTATTTGAACGAAAGCTTGTAGGACAGATAATTCAATCTGTTGAGGTTACAAGAGAGAAATCAATAAATAAACCAGTTGCTTCTTTTATAAGTGAGGTGAAGGGGAGAAAATTGATTGCAGTTGAGCGTCGTGCAAAACACTTAATTTTTAAGCTAGACTCGGGTGAAAACCTTTTATTGCATCTAATGTTAGGGGGACTCATGTATATCGGAAGTGAAAATGATCATCCTGACAGAACAATGCAGGTTACCATTTCATTTGAGGAAAGTCAGCTGTTTTTTATTGGGTTACGACTAGGCTATCTCCATCTCCTTTCTAATCAAGAGCTCCAGCACGAATTTAGTGAGTTGGGACCAGAACCACTTGACTCAAGTTTTACCTTACCGATGTTTGATGAAAAATTAAAAGAGAAAAGAGGTGCATTAAAAACTACACTAGTTAATCAAAAGTTTATTGCTGGAATCGGTAATTTATACTCAGACGAAATCTGTTTTGAGGCAAAATTGTTACCAACAAGGAAAGCTGATGAACTATCTCAACAAGAACGAGCAGCTCTATATCATGCCATTCAAACAATATTAAATAGAGGTTTGAAGTATGGTGGATATATTGAAATGCCTGTTTTTAAAGGTGATGACCTAACAGGGAAATATAATGACAATTGCTATGTGTATGACAAAGAAGGAGAGCCATGCCCACGATGTCAATCACTTATTATCAAAGATGAGATTGCTTCGAAAAAGTCTTTTTACTGTTCTCAATGCCAAAAATAACAGATAAGCTTCAAACGTATCCCCCTCGAAGATATAAAAACCGGTTGGAACCAAGACTGACTAATGAAAATATGCTATAACGAGGGGGAGATTACATGAAAGAGAAAGATTATCAATTTGCCACAAAGGCCATTCATGGAGGTTATGATCCAAGTAACCATCAAAATAGCTTAACCCCACCAATTTATCAAACATCTACATTTACATTTCCTACATTGGAGCATGGAGCGAGAAGGTTTGCAGGAGTTGAAGAAGGATATATCTACTCTAGATTAGCTAACCCAACTGTGACCGTGTTAGAAGAAAAAATGGCTCAGCTTGAAGGCGGTGAAGCTGCCCTTGCCTTTTCCTCAGGAATGGCTGCTGTGTCAGCAGTTCTCATTGGAATTACAAAAGCAAACGAACACATACTTTGTTCAAGAGGAGTCTATGGCTGTACGTACGGTCTTTTACAGTTGTTAAAAGAAAAGTATCATATTGATCATACTTTCTCAAATTTGTCTTCAGAAGAAGAGATTACATCGCAAATAAAAGAAACAACAACTTGTATTTATATAGAAACACCGATCAATCCTACGATGAGTTTAATAGATTTAGAGAAAGTTGCTGCTATTGCTAAGCAAAGAAACATTAAGGTCGTTGTTGACAATACCTTCTTAACTCCATATCTGCAGAAGCCAATTAAACTTGGATGTGATTTAGTTATACACAGTGGAACAAAATATATTGGGGGTCACGGAGATGTTATCGCTGGTATTGTTGTTGGAGACAAAGAAACAATTCAATATTTAAAAAAGACAACACAGAAGGATATAGGGGGAGTTATCTCTCCATTTGATGCGTGGTTATTAATTAGAGGGCTAAAGACATTGGCTGTACGAATGGATCGACATTGTGAGAATGCAGAAAAAATTGCGATGAAGCTAATAAAACACCCTAAGATAAAGACCGTTTATTATCCGAAAGACCCCGATCATCCACATTACGATATCATGAAAAAGCAAATGAAAAATGGTGGTGGATTGCTGTCATTTGAAGTAAAAGGAACCTTTGATGATGCGGTTACATTTGTTAATCACTTAAAGTTAATTCCAATCGCTGTTAGCTTAGGTGATGCAGAATCGTTAATTCAACATCCTGCTTCGATGACACATGCTGTTGTACCTAAACATAGAAGGATAG
Organism: Bacillus sp. (in: firmicutes); assembly: GCA_031180405.1. Lineage (GTDB taxonomy): Bacteria > Bacillota > Bacilli > Bacillales > Bacillaceae > Metabacillus. The sequence goes on from JAPSLU010000039.1 coordinate 13,597, forward strand.
AAATGGGTATATCTGACATATTACTTCGTCTTTCTGTTGGTCTAGAAGCCTGGGAGGATATTTGGGAAGACATAAGATTAGCGTTAGAAGTGATCTAACTAGTGGCATAATGCTACTAGTTTTTTAGCATGAAAAACATATAAAGGACAGGTCTATTCTTGATTGCTACAAACATGGAGGATCTGTCCAAAAAATTAGCTGCATGACTTTAAAAGTAATTGTGTCTCTAGTATGAGTCTGTCTAATTCTTCGCTGTATTTAATTGTTTCAGGATTGCTCAATCCCTTTGTCTGGGCCGTAACAATCATTAATTTTCGAACTATGTCTATTTTATGACCCAAATCTGAATTTACATTATTTATCATTTTCATGGCTCCCATACATTACAGATCGTATATACCTATTATTATTGATTTTTCACCATTTTGGAATGCCTTCGACAATCAATCTATGAAATAGACAAATTTTTTACTGTTTTAGACATAATTAAACGTTAACTTTATTTGTTAGTTTTCGTGAAATAGTTATTTTCTTTACATATATGGAACGGTAATTTCATTTCTTTCATACTAAAAAATACATTTTTGTCCATAATAAGCCATATATCAAAAGATCAAAGGAGAAAGCTTCGTTTAGTTTTGGTCCTGCTCCAACAGATGAACTTCTTAGGAAAAAATTTGGATCTAGGGTGTGTATTTATTGAGAACTGTTATGTTTTTTGCCATATTTGTAATGCTTAGTTTAATTATTTCTCAAATTGATGCTTTTCTTTATAAAAGTACGCTGATTAATCAACTGAAAACGCTTCTATATATAGATCCTGGCTCCAATAAATGGATGATCTATGCTTTTCTTGTTATTGGCTTTCTTTTTTCTATTGGCAATAGTGTGAGAGAGAAGCTACAGAAGCTAAAAAATATAGGAAGTAAATAAGAAAATGAAGCAACAGGTCGAAAAAATTTCACTTTGGCAGCTCTATATTCTTATTATTTGTTTTCAAATTGGAAGTGCAGCACTTGTTGGGATAGGAAATGACGCGAAGCAGGATGCTTGGGTAGCAGTTATTATCGCAACCTTTATTGGAATAGCTATCATGCTTTACTATATCTTTCTCCTTTCAAAGGTACCTGAAAAAAACCTGTTTGAGCTATTGATATTTTGTTTTGGTAAGTGGATTGGGAAGTTTTTGACCCTTATATATGTGCTTTATTTTTTTTATATCTCTGCTAGGGTATTACGGGATTTCTGTGAGCTCTTAGTTTCTACTATATTTGAAGTGACTCCAATAGAGGTTATCTCCATCACAATGATGCTTGTCATAGCTTATATGTTTCAGCATGGATTAGAGGTGTTGGGGAGAACAAGCGAGGTTTTCTTTCCATATGTTGTCGCATTTATCGTGCTTACAGGATTAGGAGTATGGTTTTCAGGAGAGCTTGAGTTAAGTAACATTAGGCCAATCCTGGGGGAGGGTTTTCGGCCAATTGTTAAGGCGCTTTTTCCGCAATTAATCACTTTTCCTTTTGGTGAAGCGATTACATTCATGGTTATAACCGCGTATGTTGGAACAACAAAACATGTGAAAAAAGTAAGTGCTGCAGGTGTTTTTACTAGTGGCTTTTTACTTACTTATGGAGCGGTTATTCAAATTTCAACTTTAGGTGTGGAATTAAAGGATCGGGCAAATTTCCCTTTATTAAGTGCATCGCGTGAAATTTCTCTTTTAAATTTTATTGAACGAGTAGATATAATTATTGTGTTCTTTGTTATGTTTGGAATCATCGTTAAGGTAGGAATCTTTTTTTATGGAGGATTAAAAGGGCTTGAACTGATAACGAATAAACCTTATCGAAGTATGACGTTACCTATGGGAGCACTAATTGCGTTTTTCTCCGTTGTAATTAGTCATAATTTTGTTGAACACATTGAGGAAGGCCTTGTGTTTGTGCCTTTCTATTTGCATCTCCCTTTTCAATTTGGTATACCTTTACTCCTACTGCCGTTTATTTTATGGAAAACGAAGAAAAAGAAAAAGAAGGAGTCTAACTCATGAGTAGCTTTTCATCTCTTTTTTCTCGAAGAAAAAACAAAAATAGTGGAAGAACCTCTGAGAAAGAGATTTATAATAAAGAGGGAGTACCGAAGAATTATGATGGGAATTTAGATCAAAACTTAAAAGTTATACGAGAGATTTTTAATCAAACGGCAGATTATGAAGAAATTAATATTAGAATTGGGGATTTGAAAGGGTGCGTATGCTATATAGGCACGACTTTAAATAAAAATGAATTAAATAACCAGGTTCTAGAACCATTGAGGGCAGCTTTTAAACAAAGTGAATCTGAAGCTCATAAAGACATCGACTATATTAGAGAAGCTTTTTTTCCAGCGGTTGCTTATGAATATGGAGAGACACTTCATCAACTCGTCTGGCAAATGCTCAATGGTTTTGCCATCGTGATGATTGACCAGCATAATAAGGCTTTAGCGTTAAATATTGGTGGGACAGATAAGCGTTCTATTACCGAGCCTAGTACACAAACCATTATCCGTGGTCCAAAGGAAGGGTTCGTGGAGGATATTCATACGAATATAGGACTTATTAGAAAAAAGATAAAAAATCCACGACTAATATTTGAGAAATTTAGTGTAGGAATTGATTCAAATACACAATTGATGATCTGTTACATGAAAGGGATTGTTAATGAGGATATACTTAGTGAAGTCAAGCAGAGGATAAAAAAAATAAAGGCTTCAGGTATACTTGATTCCGGAAATGTAGAAGAGTATTTAACAGATGAGACATTTACATTTTTTCCGTTAATTAATAACAGTGAACGACCTGATAGTGTTAGTGGAAATATTTTAGAGGGTAAGATCGCCATTCTTCTTGATGGATCCCCATTTGTATTGATTGTTCCCTCTGTTTTTACAGATTTCTTTCAATCAACAGAGGATTATTATCAACCTTTTTTTATGACAAGCTTTATTCGGATTATTCGTTATTTAGCTTTTATGATTACACTTACGTTTCCATCTTTATATGTAGCAATTACCACGTATCATCATGAGTTAATGCCAACGCCGCTGTTGATTAGTGTACAAAGTCAGAGAGAAGGGGTACCTTTTCCCGCAGTTATTGAAATATTGATGATGGAACTTACATTTGAAGTGTTAAGAGAAGCAGGAATTAGAATGCCCCGTGCAGTAGGTCAAACTCTATCAATTGTTGGGGCTCTTGTTATCGGCCAAGCAGCAGTTGAAGCTGGATTAGTTTCGAATGTACTAGTGGTAATTGTCGCATTTTCAGCAATCGCAAGCTTTGTGTCACCCATTTATAATTTTTCGATCGCGGCAAGGTTAATTCGGTTTATTCTAATTATTATGGCGGCTTCATTAGGTTTATATGGTATTCTTCTCTCACTTATCATTATGGTAATTCATTTAGTAAGTTTACGAACATTCGGGATTCCTTATTTGACTCCTGTGGCCCCTTTTAAGATAAAAGATCAGACAGATATCTTTATCCGTGTTCCCATTTGGGCGGATCGTTATCGTCCAAGTTATTTAATGTCTAAAGCACCTGTGAAAACGAAGGATTCTTCTCGACCTTCTCCTCCTGACCAAAACTCTGGAGGGAAAAAGGATAATGAATAAAAAATTGGTTTACCTGTTTCTCATGCTTATAATTTTTATGGCTGGATGTTGGGATCGAGAAGAGCTTGATGAGATATCAATTGTGACTGGTATTGCAGTTGATAAAGGGGAAGAGAAGAAATATCGTATGACAGTGGAGGTTATTAATTCCGCAGAGTTTGGGAAGCAAAGTGCACAAGGTAATGCACCTGTTATTACCTATAGTTTGGAGGGGAATTCTCTCTCAGAATTATCTCATAAGATGAATGTCGGTCTCACTCGTAAGTTAGTTTTTTCTCATACAAGGGTTCTTTATATAAGTGAAGAGGTGGCTAAGGGAGGAATATTTGGGTTTTTAGATTTCCTTGATCGTAGTGGTCATTTCCGTAATGATTTTAGCATTGTAGTGACAAGTGGGTATCCGGCGTCACAATTTACAAAGGTCACATATCCTGTCCAGAAAAGTCCCTCACTGAAACTTAGTACACAAATCGGAGCTTTTACAGATGAATGGGGCGGTAACCCGGATGTTCAATTATATGACTTTATCACTTCGATCATTTCAACTGGGACCAACCCTGTTGCAGGGGTGATTACAATAAGTGGAGATCCAGAGAAAGGAAAGACTGTGGAAAATAATAAAACCATCGATCCGGGAGCATTGGTTGTTAATGACGGTATGGCAGTCTTTAATCAAGATAAAATGGTTGGTAAACTCTCTTTAAATGAGACAAGAGGTTATTTATGGACAAAAGAGTTAAGACAAACGAGCTTGAGTATTTCTTGTGGATCAGGGGATAAAGAAGAATATTTCTTGGATGTTCGAATTAATCGATCAAAGGCTAAATTGGAAGCAAAGTATCAAAATGGTGAACCGAAACTAAAAGTGAAAATCAATGGTGAAGCACAAATACAAGGAACACAATGCCCACGTGATTTAACTAAAATAGATGTATTTACTGAACATGAAAAGATTGTGGAAAAATTCGTGAAGGAAGAAATAACTCAACTCATAACAAAAGTTCAAAAAGAATATAAAGTCGACATTTTTGGATTTGGAGAATCTTTAAATAGACAGAATCATAAAAAATTCAAAGAGGTTGAAAATAAATGGGACGAAGAGTTTGCAAAAGCAGAGCTTGAGGTTGATGTAGATATCCAGTTATTAAGATCAGGAATCAAAAGCAAGAGTTTTAACTCTGATGTAATAAAAAAATAAAAGGTAATCGTAGAAAGCCAATGACCTCGTCACGCAAAAGGCAATTGGCTTTTTGCTATGGTTTTAAAAGATATGGTACAGATATATTTGTTGTAACTATTAGATATTTTTACTATGATAAGATCGAATGAATTAAGTAAAGGTGGATGTCTATGTATTTAACAATACAAGAAACAGCAGAATACTTATCCTTAACAGAAGAGCAAATCAAAAGCCTAATTTTCGAGAAAAAAATAAGAGCTCTTTATGATGGACAACAATATTTGATTAATAATGAACAATTTAATACTCACCTAGAACAAATTGAAAAATATAAGAAGTTAGTGGAAGAATATATGAAGGAACCTATTCCGGAAGACATTGATGTTAAGGATGAAGATTAAATTTTTTTCGTTTGAAAAGTAATGACAGTTTTTAGAATTAATGATATCGTTATTGATAATGATAATAATGTAATGGGAAGATGAATGGAATCATCGCTGAAGCTATAACGGCCGGCTTGATATAACAGAAACGGAAGAACTAGAGAGATGAATGCATCAATCTGAGAAGTTAGCCATTGTTGGGCAAGGGAGAAATACATAGTAATTCACAAATAAAGAACGGATTATTTCAGATTTATATCATGGATAATGGTCCTGGGATCCCCATAGATATACAGGAAAAGATTTTTGAACCATTTACGAGCTCAAAAGATGATGGAACGGGATTAGGGTTAATGATTGTAAAAAGAATTGTTGAGAACCATAATGGCTATAATTCTATACACGAGACAACTTAAAATGGTACAACCTTCCTAATCGAACTACCATTATCATAAAAAAGATGACCACGAAGGTCATCTTTTTTTTGGTATATACTCCAGGCGCCCATCTGCTCTAGGGTATAGGCGAGTGGAATTGAAGGGAAATGTACACCTTATTCCTACTCGCCTACTGCATGTCTTCAATAGGCGGGCGTAACGTATTTGGCTAAACGCGCAAACAGGCATCATCCAGGTTTAGCATTCTTACTTTTTGCAAAGACTCCTCTAGGCGATTGCGTTTTTGCTCTAGAGTTAAGTATTTTATAGTTTAAATGAACTTTTCAACGATACAATTCGATTGAAAACGACTTTTTCCTCAGTGGTATGCTTTGGATCAACATTAAAGTAACCATGGCGGAAAAATTGGTATTTGTCTTGTGGTTTTATGTCCTTCATGTTCGGTTCAATATAGCCTTGTAAAATTTCAAGTGAGTTTTCATTTACATAATCAAGGAAAGTTTTTTCTTCACCAGCTACTTCTTCAGCTTCCTCATTTACTTGTTTATCAAGAATGAGTGGCTCGTATAAACGAAACTCTGCTGGCAGTGCATGTGTTGCATCAACCCAATGTAAAGTCCCTTTTACTTTACGTCCTGTAAAGCCAGTGCCACTCTTGGTTTCAGGATCATAAGTACAATGAATTTCAATAACATTGCCATCTTCATCTTTAATAACTTCTTCACATTTAATGAAATAAGCATGCTTTAAACGTACTTCATTTCCAGGGAACAGACGGAAGTACTTCTTAGGTGGATCTTCCATAAAGTCTTCTTGTTCTATATATATTTCACGAGAAAATGGAATTTGTCTCGTCCCCATTTCAGGAACTTCAGGGTTAATTTCTGCATCAAGCATTTCAACTTGATTTTCTGGATAGTTTGTAATAACAACTTTTAAAGGCTTTAGGATTCCCATAGTTCGTGGGGCCTGGAGTTTTAAATCCTCACGCACAAAGTGTTCAAGCATTGCTTCATCTGCTGTGGCAAACCCTTTTGAAACACCTGTCTCTTTTACAAACTCACGAATTGCTTTTGCAGTATATCCCTTTCTTCGTAGCCCAGAGATTGTTGGCATACGAGGATCATCCCAACCATCAACATACTTTTCATCGACTAGCTGTTTTAATTTTCGTTTACTCATCACGGTGTTGGTAATACCTAAACGACCAAATTCAATTTGTTGAGGTTTATGTTCCATTTCACATTCTTCAATTACCCAGTTGTAAAGAGGGCGTTGATCCTCAAATTCGGTCGTACATAAGGAATGTGTAATTCCTTCAATTGCATCCTCAAGTGGATGGGCAAAAGCATACATCGGGTAGATACACCAAGCGTCACCTGTATTATGATGTGTAGCATGTGATACTCGGTAGATGACAGGGTCACGTAAATTAATATTAGGTGACGACATATCGATTTTTGCACGCAGAACTTTCTCCCCATTCCCGAATTCACCGTTTCTCATACGTGTAAACAGATCAAGGTTTTCCTCGATTGAGCGATTGCGATAAGGGCTTTCCTTACCAGGCTCAGTTAAGGTGCCGCGGTATTCTCTAATTTCATCTGCTGTTAAATCATCCACATAGGCTTTGCCTTTTGTTATTAATAGAACCGCACGATTGTACATTTCTTCAAAATAATCGGAAGCAAAGAATAGTCCATCCCATTCATATCCTAGCCAAGCTACATCTTCCTTAATTGATTCAACATACTCTGTATCTTCCTTTAATGGGTTTGTATCATCAAATCGTAAATTTGTTTTCCCATTAAACTCATCTGCTAAACCGAAATTAATTACAATTGATTTCGCATGACCAATATGTAAGTAACCATTTGGCTCTGGTGGAAAGCGTGTGTATACGTAGTCGCGTTTTCCAGTCTCAAGATCCTCTTTAATAATGCTTTTTATAAAGTTCGAGGAATTGTGTTCCAAGTCAGATCAAACCTTTCTTTTATATGTAAGAATTAATTCTACCTTTCATTATACCAATAGTTTTTAAAAAGGTTAATTTACTTGGGCTAATTTACTAAGTAAGAAAGGAATTACTTAGTTTGGTTGTCTAGCTCCAGCGCCTGCCCTTCGAGGCGCTTTCGTTTTTTCTTGCTAGTAATAGTATATATAATTGCATCATGAATCAATCTGTATACAAGAACAACTCAAAAATGATAAATGTAAGGTGTATGCTTCATTATAATTTGTACAAAATAACGTAGTCACTAGGAGGTGAGGCTATGCCTAATTTGAACGATAATAAATTCAAAAAAATTCAATCTGAAAGCCAAAAACAAGGTAAATCTCAAGAAGAATATGCGGCAGAGCTAGAAAATAATAAAATGAAAGCACAAAAGAGAAAATGATGATCATAAAGGCAAGCATCAGCTTGCCTCAGATTGTCGACAAAAGGGGTTCGGAATGAGTTACATTCCGAACCCCTTTCGAGATTTGTAATCAATTTTCTTTAAATTTTATAAGGATGGGCCTCTTCATCAAGTATTCACTGGACCTTTCCAAGTCCAGGTGGCCATTTTCTTCAAATTCATGGAGGCAAAAGTAAGCATCGCTTGCATGGTCAATTTTTTGAGTTCCCTCAAAGTTGTCCACATCGCATGCCATGCTTTTTTTTAGCATCTGCAAATACATGTTCAATTGTTTCTTTACACTTCGCATAAATCGGCTTTACATCTTTATGATGACGAAGATGGTCTGATTCTTCTACATACTTTTGCCAAATATGGCCCGTAACCACTTTTTGATGATCTTTACTTTCTGTACATTGAGCTAAAAATAGCAAGTTGCGCAAATATACTTCGGAGATTGTACTCTCTATATCCTTCTTTAGTCATTGTAGAGTATTTCAAGATTTCACCTGCCGGACATAAGTAACAATCGAAATGTTCATCGTAAACATATTCATGTTTTCGGAAGAATCCTTCTATTGTACGCGGTCTTGTGTAAGGTACTGCTGGTATAATACCGTTTTCTATTAAGTACTTTGTAATTGCTGGGGTTTGATTCGTCCTTGTCAAACTTATCAGGTGGAAAAGGCTTTTTCCTATGATCTTCACGATCTTAATTAATCTCTTCTTGAAGAAGCTCTTGATAAGCTTTTGTATCTTTCCGTACGACCTTCTTTTGAAATTTATGCTTATTAGCACTAGCTTATAGGGTGAAACTAGTTTGTTCCATAGTACTTTTAAAAAAACTAAGTAGGTTGATTGGAGGCGGATATGCGAGACTCCTGTGGGAGCTGTGGGACAGAGGTGAGACCCCGCAGACGCAAAGCGTTGAGGAGGCTCACCGCCCACCCCACGGAAAGCGAGCATCCTGGAGCTCCAATCAACCATCTCAACACTTATTACAAAGCAAAAAAGTTTGCAAAAAAACAGCCAAAGAAAAATAGACTGTAGACAAACTCAATTTCAATTAGTTTGTCTACAGTCGGAGGCATGCATCAGCTTGCCTCCTTATTTCATTAAGATTTTAATTTTTTAAAAATACAATCAATTACTATATTATAAATATTCAAATAATAGTTGACATTAATCCTATACCCAATTAAAGTATATGTATTGTTATTTTACTTAATCGCATAAAAACATCTCTTATCAAGAGTGGCAGAGGGACTGGCCCGATGACGCCCGGCAACCGTTCTATTTTCTAATAGAATTGGTGCTAATTCCTGCAAAGCTGTAACGGCTTTGAAAGATAAGAGAGGAGACTCCTATTATTATGGTGAAACCTCTCTGTCTTAGAGAGGTTTTTTTATGTTGTCTAGAACTTGAAAAATAGAGAAAACAAGTGCTGGAAAGAGTAAATCATATTTTAATAACTGAGGGGAGCAATGCAACGATGAGAAACAAATTTTTTAACACGCTATTTATTTTGACATTAGTTTTAACTGTATTTGTGTCTGGGTGTTCTTCAAATAGTGCAGGGACAACGGAATCGACAAAAGCAAAAGGAAATCCTGAAGTATCATTGGAGAATGTACCTGAAAGATTCAAAGAAGGTGAAGGTGCAAAAATCAAGGTTATCCGCAAAATTGGTGGCGATGATCATACAGCTCAATTTTTAGCAGGAGCAAAAGAAGAAGGGGAAGCTTTAGGTTTTCAAGTCGATGTTTTCACAGCAAATGGTGACACGGCTAAATTCCATGATGCTATCGCACAAGGACTAGAAGAGGATTATGATGGTTTTATAATATCCCACGGGGATGATGAAGCAACAATTGATGCTGTTCAAAAATTAGTTGATGCAGGTAAAAGTGTTGTTACATTCGATTCAATCGATGGATTATCAGAAATTAATGGTGTGACATTAACTTCACAGGACGATGAAGCACTTGCAACATTAGCTTTAGATCAATTAGTTAAAGATACAAATGGTGAAGCGAATATTGTGTACCTTTGGGTTGATGGTTTCCCGCCAATGGTAAGAAGAAACGCTGTATACCAAGACGTACTAGCTAATAACCTAGGAATTAGAGAAGTAGAAAGATTTGGAGTTGCAGCTGCAGATACATCTGTACAGACTCAAAATGCTGTAGCCTCTATGCTTAATAAACATCCAAAAGGCGAAATTGATGCAATCTTTGCAACATGGGATGCATTTGCAATTGGTGCAGCACGTGCTATTAAAGAAGCTGGAAGAGATGAAATTAAAATTTATGGTATTGATGTTTCAAATGCAGATCTTCAAGAAATGCAAAATGAGGCTAGCTCATGGAAGTATACAGCAGCGGTTGATCCAAAATTAATCGGTGCAGTTGATATGAGAATACTAGCGAAGAAGCTTGCTGGTGAAAAAACACCGCAAACTTACAATCTTGAAGCATCACTTATCTCACAAGATGCATTACTTCAATCAAGTGAGCCAATTAACATGGTTAATTTAGCTAATACTGTTGAAGGATGGGGTCAGTCAGACGCATTCGAAGAAGAGTGGATGAAAACATTAAAAGAGTATTATAAGAAGTAATGACCTTAGTAGAGAGGGTGACTTAAACCAGAGGGTTTGATCCATAGACACACATTCAATAGATGTCTATCATTAGATCCTTTAAGTCCACCTCTCTCCTTTTCCTCTATTAAACTCCAATATATTCTTTCCCAGTAAAATCCAGATTATCATCAAGAAGGAAGGAGGCAGAAAAATGAATGAGTCGATATTAAAAATGAGAGATATTTCTATTGAATTTCCAGGGGTAAAAGCACTAGATTCTGTTGATTTTACAATGAAAAGTGGAACTACACATGCGCTAATCGGAGCAAATGGTGCCGGAAAATCAACTCTCATGAAGGTATTATCAGGAACTTATCAGCATTACACAGGAAGAATTTTAATTGATGAAAAAGATTCGGTAATCAAAAATCCAAAGGATGCACAAAGGATTGGCATTCAAATTGTTCATCAGGAAGTGGATACAGCCCTTATCCCGTATTTAACAGTAGGAGAGAATATAATGCTCACTATGACTGTCAGCAAAATGGGGAAAAAGCAATTCATTCAATGGAAGCAAATACATCAACAGGCCACAGATATTCTAAAAAGCTTGAATATAAAAGTTTCATCCAAAAAGCTAGTGAGTGAATTAACCCTTGCAGAAAAACAGATGGTGTTAATTGCAAGAACGGTTTCTTCAGAGTGTAAATATCTTATTTTGGATGAACCAACAGCACCTCTGAGCCATGCAGAAACGAAAGAATTATTCAGGATTGTATGTAACCTTAAAGCGAAAAATGTAGGAATCATCTTTATCTCTCACAGAATACCGGAGATTTTCGAGATTTGTGATGAGATAACGATTATGAGAAATGGAAAACTAGTGAGTCATGAACTCATTAGTGACACTACTCCAAATAAGGTTATTGAAAACATGCTTGGTAGAGAGTTAGAAGATCAGTTTCCTGAAAAAACATTTCAAATTGGGGAGCCAATTCTAGAGGTCAACAACATTAGTGATGCTGATAAATTAAAAAATGTATCTATACAGGTTAGCCAAGGAGAGATTATCGGTATCGCTGGGTTAGTTGGAGCAGGTAAAACCGAGTTATGTAAAACTCTGTTTGGAGAATCAAAGCGAAAATCAGGTGAAATTAAGTTGAAAGGTAAAAGGTTAAAAACGACTAACCCCTATCAAGCTGTTAAACAAGGAATAGCCTTAGTCCCTGAGGAAAGACGAAAAGAGGGAATCCTTGTAGAGGAATCGGTTGTTACCAATTTAACAGCTGCAAATTTAGGAGCGTTTACTAGACAATTTAGTTTTATTAATCGAAAAGCCGAAAAACAAAAAGCAGTAGAGCTTATTAATAGTTTGGGAATTAAAACACCGTCAGAAGAAACAAAAGTCAAAAACTTATCAGGTGGTAATCAGCAGAAAATATCAATAGGAAAATGGTTAATAACTGATGCGGATGTATATATTTTTGATGAGCCTACAAAAGGGGTTGATGTAGGAGCGAAAAAGGATATTTTTGAACTCATTTGTGAGCTTGCTAGAAGAGGAAAGGCAATTATTTATGCCTCTTCAGAGTTAGGTGAAATTATGGGAATCACGAATCGCTTATACGTTTTGTATGACGGGAAAGTCGCAAAGGAATTAACGACAGATTTAACGAACGAAGAAGAGCTATTATTTTATTCAACAGGAGGCAACTAAGATGACTGATTCAAATCCTGTACAAGCCAAAACCTCTAAAGGATCATTTGATCTATTTCAATTTTTATATAAATATGGCACGATCTTAACGATCTTTATCCTTATTATTGTGTTTGCAGCATCTAATCCAACATTTATTCAAGGCAATAATATTATCAATATTTTACGTTCTATTTCCATTGTAACGATTATCGCAATTGGGATTACCATTTCCCTTTCTGTCAATGGATTTGACTTATCTGTAGGATCTGTTGCATCTTTATCAAATGCTATTGTTATTTCGATGTTCGTATGGTTCTCACAGAATACAATAGTTGCTATTTTTTCAGCTATTATTGCTTCACTATTAGTAGGAGCATTGAACTCATTTATTATTGTTAAATTAAAGGTTCCTGATATGTTAATCACTCTGGCAACAATGTTTATTGTTCAAGGGATTGCTCTTACCTATACAAAGGGTGCAACTGTTTCTCAAAACATGGTGATGCCAGATGGAACATTTGCAACAGGCATCATCAGTCCAGTTTTTGAAAAAATAGGTCAGGTGCCCTGGATTATAGTGATCATGGTAATCGTCGTTATTGCTGTTCATGTCTTTTTGACTTATACAAAGCATGGTCGGTATATGTATGTAATCGGTGGAAATATTGAAGCGGCAAGACTGTCTGGAATTCCTGTAAATAAATATAAAGTAGCAGCCTATCTTTTATCAGCTCTATTTGCTTCAATCGGTGGAATTGTTTTAGCATCAAGAGTCATGACAGCGGAGATTAACGCTGGAGCACCTTATTTAATGGATTCTGTTGCTGCTGCCTTTATTGGCTTCTCAGTACTTGGCGCAGGAAAACCAAATGCTTTTGGAACCTTTGTTGGTGCTGTTTTAATTGGTATACTGCAAAATGGACTTGTCATGATGTCCGTACCTTATTATGCAATGGATATTGTGAAAGGAACGGTCTTAGCCTTCGCTCTTGCCCTTACTTATTACAAACAAAAATAGGTTGCTCTT
>JAPSLU010000040.1 GCA_031180405.1 Bacillus sp. (in: firmicutes)
GTATCGTGTAGCGAGATGTTGTACCTTATCTTTGTCAATTTCACCTGGGAAAATTAATGCTTCATTTGGAGATAAAATATTAAATACACAATCAAGATGTAAATATTTATCGGTAAAAGGGATGTCAATTACGTCAAATGTAGGCAAAAGAGTTTGTAAATGCTGGATAGCATTTTCGTTCGTTCTGTTACTAATGCCGATATATACAGTATTTCCATCGATTAAAACATCCCCACCTTCAATTTTATCCCCAACAAGATTAGTGTACGTGACTTTATTATTTTCAAGATAATCAATAAACACTCTTTCCTCACCAATGCGTAAATCATGTGCCATATCGGCAGCGAAGACTTGATGACCAAGAACAAAGCCAATGTCACGAGTAAACACTTGCTCCGGGAATTTTTGCTTAGGAGGTAACAAATGAACTTCAACACCAAGATCATGCAAAGTTTTGACTAACATTTGATGCTGTTGTTTCGCTAACTCAGTATTGATATTTTCTTGCAGAAATTGTTTCTGTGTCTCGTTAATTGGTTCTTTAATTGTCATAAAATCAGGTGGACATAAAACCACCTTTTTAAGTGTATCGTATTCGTTCATGCAAGAATATTTTATGTAATTTGGGCGTTTCTCCATGCTTTCTCCTCCTAAGTTTTTTTTTACTATACCCCACAATCACAGGAATAATGTCATTTCTTGCCTTTGTGAAAAAAAGGTTTTTAATGACGATTTTTTGGGAATACAGTTATCAAGACAAGCAACACATTGAAAGGAGCTAGATATTATGGGTTTTTTAATATATTTAATTGTTGGTGGATTGATTGGGTGGCTTGCTGGTTTAATTTTAGGGAAAGATGTACCTGGTGGAGTAATCGGAAACATCATATTTGGTATCATCGGGGCGTGGCTTGGTGGAGTACTATTGGGTGACTTTGGTCCTTCACTTGCAGGAATTGCCATCATCCCTGCCTTAATCGGGGCTATCATCGTAGTATTTTTAGTAAGTTTCATTTTGAGATCAATGAAAAAACAAAGGTGATTTTGTTAAATAACGAAAAATAAATAAATGTTTAGATAGAAAGACCAAGCTGCGAATTAAAAGCTTGGTCTTTTTTAATGGATAAATAATAAATCTATATATGGGTTAAATAAGGTTAAATAAATCATGTTGCAAAAGCACCCATGCTGATGAAGGAAACAATATTTTACTAACTTGTTGTACGAAATCGTTTCCATAATCCTTCTTTCCGTATTATGATAGAAGCATGAAATGGTGTTAACAAAACGGAATTAGCCGATAATATAGTAACGCCTGCAATTGGTTAGGAGGCAGCGATGATTGTTACAATTAAAGATGTTGCAAAAAAAGCAAATGTAGCACCTTCAACGGTGTCGAGAGTTATTGCAAACAGCCCGCGTATAAGTGAACAAACGAAGAAGAGAGTTCGAGAGGTGATGGAGGAATTAGGCTACCACCCAAACTTTCAAGCCCGTAGTTTAGCGGCTAAAAGCACCCAAGCAATTGGTGTGATTATGCCGAACTCAGCTTATCATGCGTTTCAAAATCCCTTTTTCCCTGAAGTCTTAAGGGGGATTAGTACGAGTGCACATGCAAACAAGTATGGGATCTATTTATCAACAGGCTCAACTGAGGATGAAATCTATAATGAGGTTATCTCTATGGTCCAAGGTAGACGTGTAGATGGAATTGTGCTTCTATATTCAAGGGTTAATGATAAGACCATGAATTTCTTACAGAAGTCTAATTTTCCATTCGTTGTTGTCGGAAGACCTTATGAAAATGAAGAACGAATTTCATTTGTTGATAACGATAACATCTACATTACAAAGCAAGTGACGAATTATCTAATTCAACTTGGTCACCGCAATATTGCATTTGTAGGTGGAAGTCTTCATTTTGTTGTGACAATTGACCGGTTAAATGGATATAAACTTGCGTTAAAAGAAGCTGATATCCCTTTTAATGAAGAGTATATAGTTCATGAAGAATATATCAAAGAAAATGGTCGAGCTGCGATCCATTCCCTTATGGCATTAGAATCACCACCGACAGCATTAGTGACCCAGGATGATTTAATGGCCTATGAAATGGTCAGTCACTTAGAAGAGATTGGCATCCGTGTACCAGAAGACATCTCTATAGTTAGTTTCAATAATTTAATGTTATCTGAGCACTCGAAACCACCCATTACATCTGTTGATATATGTATCTATCAACTAGGGTTTGAAGCAACAAATTGTTTAATTGAAAAAATAAGAGTACCAGACACATTACCTAAGAGAATTACAATTCCAACAAAATTTATTGAGCGAAGGTCATGTGAGAAAAAAGATATGAGCATATAGAAGGTTAATTAAAGGATAACTGATTTAAATGTATGGGTTATGTAACGTACATTTTTATCATTTATCCTTTTTCTTTTTGTAAAATCTTTATTTGATATAAGTATTTAGAATCCAACAAAAGTGGGTATAATGCTAAGGAACCTAAGAACAATACAAAATACGAGATCAATATATTACGTGAAATAAGAGAGGCGAAATATGGAGAAAATCTGGTGGAAAGAAGCGGTTGCCTATCAAGTATATCCAAGGAGTTTTATGGATTCAAATGGAGATGGAATTGGGGATTTACAAGGGATGATTTCAAAGTTAGATTATATCAAAGACTTAGGGATTGATGTAATTTGGATTTGCCCAATGTATAAATCACCAAATGATGATAATGGTTATGATATTAGTGATTATCAGGATATTATGGACGAATTCGGGACGATGGCCGATTTTGAACAATTGCTTCAGGAAGTTCATAACCGTGGGATGAAGTTGATTATTGACTTAGTTATCAATCATACAAGTGATGAACATCCATGGTTTGTCGAATCTCGTTCTTCTAAGGAAAACGAAAAACGGGACTGGTATATTTGGCGGGATGGAGTAGATGGGAGAGAACCAAATAACTGGGAAAGCATATTTAGTGGGCCTGCTTGGGAATATGATGAAAATACCGACCAATATTATATGCATATTTTTTCAACAAAACAGCCTGATTTAAACTGGGAAAATCCAAACGTTCGTCAAGCCTTATACGATATGGTTAATTGGTGGCTTGATAAAGGAATAGACGGCTTCCGAGTGGATGCGATAAGTCATATTAATAAAGAAGAGGGCTTACATGATATGCCAAATCCATATGGCTTAAAATATGTCCCGTCCTTTGATAAACATATGAATGTAAAAGGAATCCATAACTATCTTTCAGAATTAAAAACAAAGACCTTTTCTAAATACGATATCATGACAGTTGGAGAAGCAAACGGAGTGAGAGTTGAAGATGAGGAAGACTTGGATCAATGGGTTGGATCAGAGAATGGTAAATTCAATATGGTGTTTCAATTTGAACATCTCGGACTATGGAATGCGTCAAGGGAAAATAAATTAGACATCCTTGGATTAAAAAGAGTACTAACAAAATGGCAAAAAACACTAGAAAATAGAGGGTGGAATGCCCTGTTTATTGAAAATCACGATCAGCCACGCCGCGTTTCTACATGGGGAAATGATCAGGAATTTTGGTTTGAAAGTGCAACAGCACTAGGTGCTATGTACTTCCTAATGCAAGGAACACCGTTTATTTATCAAGGTCAAGAAATAGGAATGACAAATGTTAAATTTAATTCAATCGAAGAATACAACGATGTTGCCGATAAAAATATGTACCGAATTAGACGTGCTGAAGGTGCATCACATGAAGAAATTATGGAAAGCATCTGGGCAGCAAGTCGTGATAACTCTAGAACACCAATGCAATGGTCAGCAGAACCAAATGCAGGGTTTACAACAGGAACACCATGGTTAGGAGTGAATGAAAACTATAAAACCATCAATGTAGAAAAACAATTACAAGATGAGGGATCCATACTTCAATTCTATAAAAAGATGATTAAACTGAAAAAAGAAAATGACATTTTCACCTATGGTTCGTACGACCTGCTTTTAGAAGATCATCCGCAAATCTATGCGTATACGCGCACCCTAGACCAAGAAAAAGTTGTCGTGATAACAAACCTAACGGATGAGACTGCAACATGGGAAGGCGAATTAGATCCTTTAGTAACATCTAATAATTTAAGGTTAGCCAATTATAAAGTAGCAGAACATGAATTGGTTTCGAATGTAACATTAAAGCCATTTGAAACAAGAGTATATATGGTTGGAAAATAAAATGGATGGAAGGCGTATCATTTAATTGTGATATGCTTTTTCAATTTTTTAGAAAGACTATTTTCGTAAACTTTGTTGTTATTAATAACATGAAGAAAACAGCACTATATAAAGTCGGTGGCATCTTTTCTTCTTAGTATCGTACCTTTTATATGATAAAGACACTGTTATTAACATATTATTAGGTCAAATAGCAACAATCTTTCAGAAAAGAGACATTAGAAAAAAGGCTTGTGAATACTAATGGTATTAGTTTAAAATAAAACTAACATGATTAGTTTTAAAACTAATGACAATAAGGGGAGATGGATATGAAAGTTACAAAGAAGGGGAATGTATATCAATTAACTTTTTTACCTGGTTTTTTTCCAGTAAATTGTTATCTTGTTAGAGAGTCAAAAGGTCTTACACTAATTGATACAGGAATTCCAACTAGTTTTACAGGGATCGTTAAGACGATAAATGAAATCGGCTTGCCATTAAAAAATATCATGCTGACACATGCGCATGGTGATCATGTTGGATCACTTGTTGAGTTAAAGGCGGCATACCCAGATATACCTATTTCAATTTCAAAAAGGGATAGCCGATTATTAAAGGGAGATGTAACCCTTGATCAACATGAACCGCAAACACCCATTAAAGGTGGGGTTCCAAAAAATATCAACTTACACCCAGAGCAGCTCTTAAATGAAGGAGATCAAATTGATTCACTAGTTGCCATTGCCACACCAGGTCATACACCAGGATCATTTTCTTTTATTGATACAAGAGACCATGCCATTATTGCGGGTGATGCTCTTCAAACTAGAGGAGGAATAGCTGTCAGTGGACAGGTACGTCCATTTTTTCCTTTCCCGGCAATGGCAACATGGAATAAAGAGCTAGCACTTGAAAGTGTGAAGAAAATCATTGCATTAGAGCCAAAATTACTAGCTGTCGGACATGGAGAGATGATGGGGGATCCACAAGCAGCAATCCAGCGAGCAATAGAGCAGGCAGAACATAAATTACGTAGAAAAGAAGGGTAGAGACAAATGCCAAGAAAAGGATTAGATTTACAAACGATTTTACAAGCAGCAACTGAACTAGCAGATACGGAGGGATTTGGGGCTGTTACATTAGCCACATTAGCGAAAAAACTTAATGTACGCCCACCTTCTTTATACAATCATATTGAGGGGCTAGGTGGACTTAAGAAAAAGTTAGCTGTTTACGGTATGGAGGTTTTATATGAAAGGTTGGCGAAGGCTTCAATTGGGAGGTCGAAGGATGAGGCTGTTCACTCTATGTCAGGTGCCTACATTGAATTTGCACGAGAACATCCGGGAATTTATGAATTAACCTTACATGCACTAGATCCTGAGGACCAAGACGTTCAACGGGCTGGAAGTAAAATAGTTGATTTAACTGTTCAAATATTGAAAGGCTATGAATTAGAAAACGATGAAGTCATTCATGCTGTGCGAGGTCTCAGAAGCATCCTCCATGGCTTTTCATCACTTGAGCAAAAGGGGGGCTTTGGTCTCTCGCTTGACCTTAACAAAAGCCTATATTTGTTAATCGAGAGTTTTTTGGCTGGAATTCATAAAATGAAGCAGCTGTAGGGTGCTGAATCAAAGGGGATGGGAAAATGGTTCTAATAAAAAGTGTCAATCTAATGGTACGCTTTTTGCTGGAAATCTGTGCGCTCATTGCAGTTTCGTATTGGGGGTTTAAAACAGGTCAAGATATGTTCTTCAGGTTACTATTGGGAGTAGGAACTCCACTAGTAGCTGTGTTAATTTGGGGAATGCTCGGCTCACCAGCAGCGCCGTATAGATTAGATGTGCCATTAAGAATAGGGCTTGAGATCTTAATTAATGGTGCAGCAACACTAGCACTCATTACAACAGGTAAAGGATCGCTTGCTATACCGTTTGTGGTTGTTATAATCGTCAATAAAATCCTTATGATTGTATGGGAGCAGTGATTTTGTTTTATCATTAGGATTATAGTGGAAAATGGCAATAAAAAATCCCAGAGTCTTTCATAAGGTTTATTGCATATGAGGAGGGCACTCACACTAAGTGGGTCCTCCTTTTTTATACCTTAATAGAATTGTCCATTTTGAAGTTTTCCTGAGTGCGTCACCTGTGAGATTTCGAGAAGAGTTTCCATAATCATGATTAACAGCTTTATGGACATTTCGACCAACAGCAAATCTATTTGTTTGGTACATATACTTAATAGAAAAGGTTTTTTAACGTGAAATATACACAATGAGATTATATATAAGAAAATATTTATTTTTGGAAAATGTTTGAAATTGTCGAACGAAAATGAGGTTCCTTCGACAAGATTATACAAAAACCTTGAATGAATAGTTGTATTATTCTGGGTAGAAAGTATTGGTTGGTAGGGGGATATATGTGAATAAACACCCGGTTCTTACTTATTTCTATGTATATATAGTTGATATAGTTGCACTAATTATTTCTATTTATTCACTAAAATCAGTCACATGGACAAGTTATGATGTGATGACACTAGTTAATTTCACCGTTTGGACAATGATTCTTGTTTTTGCAAGGTCAGGTGGTTTTTTTGATTTAAGAGGGTTAAGAGGTGTGATGACAGGATGGGCTGTAGGGATTGAGTTTGCCTGTTTAATCGTTCTCCCATTCGAATTATTCATCATATCCTTAGTGATTTCTGTAACCGTTATTATGTTCAAAAGGTTGAAACAAAAGCATGCTGAGCCCTTCTTGGGGCCTGACTTTAATGGATCAAACTTAATTATAAGTGGCTTTCTTACAATGTCTCTCTATTATTATTTAGAATCAACAATAATAGGAGAGATCCCGGTTGGAAATACATTAAACTTAGTAATTTCCATCATCGTTTATACGTTTATCTCGTTTCATAACCTAACGTGTTTACTGGTATTTGATCTTAAAAAAAGTTACTTCAAGGTTGGAACTTATACAAAAGATTCGGTTTTTTCATCTTTATTATTAATTGCCTCTGGCGGTATCATAGGTTACTTACATAAATATGACCCTTTTCTTATCATTTTACTTCTTGTGCCACTTATCCTTTTACATAATTCATTAAACAAGATTAGTGAATCTAAGCTTATCTATATTGATGAAAAAACCGGGCTCCATAACTACAGATATTTTGATGAAAAGTTATCTAAAATGTTTATTCATGCTAAAAAAACACAGACGCCATTGTCAATTATATTTGGTGACATGGATTATTTAAGAGATATTAATAATAATTATGGGCATTCGGTTGGTGACAAAGCGATCATTGCGGTAGCTCAAATATTCTCAGAATATAATTCTCCAAATGTAGCTGCGCGATTTGGGGGAGAAGAGTTTGTGCTCATTGCCCCCAGCGACAAAAAACACACTGTTCTAATTGCTGAACAGATACGCCAAAAGATTAGTGAATCAGTCATATTAACTGAGGAAAAAAAGGAAGTATCATTAAGTATCAGCCTTGGTGTTGCCACATATCCTGAAGATGCAACAAATGCAGAGGATCTGACTAAAGCCGCTGATGACGCCTTATATTATGCGAAAAACCTTGGTAGGAATCAAGTTCAGATTTTTCATCCTGAAGTGAAAAAAGAACTGATGAGAATTAAAGCCTCTAGCTAAAAAAATTGTCGAAATAATTTATTTGAATATTCTATCAATAGTTGTTACTATTGAACTAGATTTAGATAGTAATATTTTACCAATTTAATAGTCTACGAAAGGGCAAACCTATTGAAAGATGGGGACGCAAAGCTACAGGTCTACGGTAGAGAACTACTAAGGCGGCTGGGTTACCGAATAGTCAATATATATTTGGAGCCCCTTTGCTTATTCAAAGGGGCCATTTATTTTTTAAAGGAGGAAATAAGAGTGGAAATTAAATTGAATAGGGAGGTTTACAAGAAATGAGATTAAAAAAACCATTATTAACTAGTTTAACAACTGCTTTTATGGCCATCCAATTGGTGTCAGCAACACCACAAGCTGTCCCACAACTACCAGATCATATACACCCTCAGATTAGACAAGCTGCAATAGACTATCCAGAACAACAGACAAAAGTTATTGTCACAAAGACCCAAAATGCCAACATAGAGAATGACCTTAAAAAGATTGGAATTAAGATTGAAGAAAAATGGGATTTTATTAACGCCTTAGTTGTTGAAGTTCCACATCGTAAATTAGCAGAACTTGCTTCGGTTGATGGCGTTAAGATGATATCAAACTACAATAATATTAATTTATCAAGCATGACAAAAGGCGTTGACTATTCTAAATTAATGAATACCTACAACTATGCTGTGGGAGCAGAGAAAGTTTGGAGTAAGGGTATTGATGGTAAAGGTGTAACAGTTGCCGTTATCGATAGCGGGATTTTACATGCAGGAAGTAATGATTTTGGAAGAAGAGTTTTAACAGATGTTAAGTTTAACTCAAATGCTCAATATGTAGCTGACAGATACGGACATGGGACCCATGTCGCTGGTATTATCGCGGGAGATGGAGCACTAAGCTCTGGTAAGTATATTGGAGTTGCACCAGGAGCAAATTTACTAAATGTAAAGTTTTCTGGTGATGACGGCAGTGCAAGTGAACTTGATTTAATCAATGCTCTTCAATGGGTATATGAAAATCGAAAAACATATAATATTCGCGTAGCAAATATTTCATCAAATGTTTCTGTTCCGGAAAGTTATAAAGAGAGCGCTGTAGCAGCAGCTGTTGAACAGCTTTGGAAAGCAGGTATTGTTGTTGTTGTTTCTGCTGGTAACCGTGGGGGAGAAAATTGTTCAACATGCTATTCGCCAGGTAATGATCCATTTGTCATTAGTGTTGGCGCAGTCGATGATAAAGGGACAAAACAAATTGACGACGATTTTCCGACTACGTGGTCAAGCTCTGGGATCACTCTTGATGGGATAAACAAACCAAATGTTGTTGCCCCAGGTGCACATATTGTATCGTATTTACCAAGTGATAGTACGATTATTAAAAATGAAAAGCCAGAGAACACAGTTGATAGCAAATATTTTAAAATGGGTGGAACTTCAATGGCGGCACCGGTAGTTTCAGGTGTTGTGGCATTAATGCTACAAGCAAACCCTAGCTTAACGCCAGACCAGGTAAAAGCGATACTACAGAGGTCTACTAGAAATTACGCCCTACAACCAAGCGGTCAACCAGGAATCGTTGATGCCAATAAAGCAGTTTTTTGGACTGATCCTTTGGGAGACGTTAGGCAAACGTACGAGCTATCACCATTTTTAGATGCTGCTAGTGGAACAATTGATTCAACTAGGATTGCTTGGAACAATAGAATCGCTTGGAACAATAGAATCGCTTGGAACAATAAATATGATTATTAAGGGGAGTATTCCAATGAAATATACAACGAAACTATTAAAAGTGACAACCGCTCTAACACTTTCAGCTACATTATTTACCGGAGTTTTACAAGCACCAGCACATGCAAAAGCAGCATCTGTCTCAACTATCGAAAACATTGATGAAAGCAATCAGTATATTATACAAGTAAAAGAAAATGTAGATGTGACCAAGATTATTGCGAAATATGGTGGTAAAGTTCAGGAAGAACTTCCTTTCATTAACGGTTATATCGTCCTAATACCTGCAAGCAAGGAAGAGGCTCTCAAAAAAGAGTCAGGTCTATTAAAACTAACTAAGAATGCAAAAGCAGAATCACAAGGTGTCCAAATTGGACAAGATAACTTATTCGGAAAAAAATCAGTTAAGGCCAACACACATCGTTCTATCATTAATGGAATGAACATTAAAGAGACAGGAAAAGGTGTGACAGTAGCTGTTTTAGATAGTGGGATGAATACTCCATCAACTGAGAAAATAACAACTAAGCATGATGTATCGATTAATCCGGAGTCAACAACAACTTTTGATTATTTTGGACATGGTACCCATGTCGCAGGGATTATTAAAGGAAATGATACCGAGTTAGGGGTTGCCCCAGCATCAAACATTATCAATGTGAAGCTTGGAAATGATCAGGGAGGGCTTTCAGAAGTAGACTTATTATTGGGCTTACAATGGGTATTCGATAACAAAGACACATACAACATCAAGGTCGTAAACTTATCGGTTTCCTCTACACAAGAGCAATCGTATTTAAACAGTCCGATTAGTGCTGCCGTAGAACAACTATGGCACAATGGTGTTACAGTTGTGACAGCAGCAGGGAACTCTTTAACAGATACATCCAATGTAAATTATCCACCTGCTAATGATCCATTCATTATTACAGTTGGAGCATTAGATGGTGCTGATAAAATTTTTCCTTCAGTAACAAAAGTAACTGAATGGTCCAAAAACGGAAAAACACCGGAGGGACATCAGAAGCCTGAAATACATGCCCCTGGCGTGGATATCACATCATATGTTCCAGAGGAAGCTCTATTACAACAGAAGTTTCCGAATTCAGTAACAGATAAAAAGTATATGACGATGAGCGGAACATCAATGGCTGCTCCAGTTGTAACAGGAGCTATCGCTCTAATGCTTGAAGCAAATCCAAACCTAACACCAGACGAAATCAAATATATTTTGAAAGATTCCGCAGCAGATACTTTAACACAACACGGTAAAACGGTTGACGTTAAAAAGGCAATAGGTCTTGTGAAGAATGTAAAGTATATGAACGATTTAAAACTTGATAACTACAATAAGTTTGAAAAGTCTGAATACATCAATACAGCTGACAACTCCCTTGATTACCAAAAACTTGCATGGAGAGTCCATGATCTTGAATGGTTAAAGCTTGCATGGAGAAGTGTTGATTGGGCTAAGCTTGCATGGAGAAGTTACTGGGAAGAGATTGGCACTAAATAAGTAATAGAATAAAAAATTAAAATCTGGTAGACTGGTATGTTTTTAGTACCTAACTACCAGATTTTTTTATTTAATGTGTAGAGATGGCGAAGATTGTTTAGAATATTGTGTGTTTTTGTCTTTAAATGTCGAGAACTTTTTTGGTAGGAAAGCGTATTTATATATTATTATATAAGAGTAGGTACGTTTATCTAGGAGGATATACATAAAACACTCATCCAACGTATTTGGAAGGAAGATTATAATGGATATAAAAGCAAAATTATACATATACACTCATGTTCTACTGACACTAGTGATTATCATATTTATTAATCACGAGAATAGATATGATGTTTCACTACTTACATTGGTCCCATTTATTATCTTTGGGTGTTTATTTGAAACGCTACGTTTAATTGCTTTTTCCATAAAAGGTCAAGAATTAACCATTTCATCAGGTGCAGCCGTAATTTTAGCAGGAATTATCTTATTTAATCCTTTGGAACTTATCATCTTTGCGGGATGTTATGGAATTTCTATTCTACTATTTCCTTTTGAAAAAAACCTATATAAAATCGTCTTCAATTTATGTCAGACCATTAATATAACGTTTATAAGTTATTTGGTTTGGCATTCACTAAATATCAATACGGTAAATTTACTAGACGTACAGAATTTATTACCTTTAGTAATTACAATGATGGTGTTTGTGGTATTAGATATTCTCTCAGTTTCTATTATTATTTCGTTAGCGTCAGGGATGAAATTTAAGGAGATTATTAAAGATTCTTTTGGATGGATAACAGTCATGTATACCCTCATAGCCTTTATTGGCTTAATCCTAGCTGTTATGTACCAAGTGTTCTATATTTATGGTTTGATTGGTTTTGTTATCCCACTTCTATTAATGAGATTTAATATGTTTTTATTTAGTAAAGAAAAGGAAAAGCAAGTGGAGCAATTACGGTCCTTTAACAAGATGTTAAAAACGAACAACGAACAGTTGATCTTAACGTTATCCCAAATTATAGATGCAAGAGATAATAGTTTGTTGGGGCATTCTCAATCAGTGGCAAGATATTCCGTTGATATCGGAAAAAAGCTTGGTTTTTCTGAGGATGATCTCTATGATCTGAAGCGGGGGGCATTACTTCATGATATCGGAAAATTAGGTATCAGTGAAGCAATTCTCCAAAAGCCCGGAAGACTTACGGAAGAAGAGTTTCATATCATAAAAGATCATACATTAATCGGTGAAAAAATTACGAATCAAGTAACAGGACTAGAAAAGGTATCCAAGATCATTGGGCAACATCATGAGCATTATAACGGCAGAGGTTATCCTTATCAGTTAAAAGAGGAGGAGATTCTTCTAGAATCAAGAATCATTACGCTCTGTGATTCTGTTGACACAATGCTTTCAACACGATCCTATAAAAAAGGGTGGACTATTGAGGAAGTAAGAGCTGAAGTCATAAAATGTAGTGGTACTCATTTTGATCCAAAAGTAGTAGGAGCTTTTATTGAATTATTAGATGAAAATGATAATCAGTATTTTAAGGACTCATCAATTATTTCTAATGATGGAGAAGATTTGCAACATTTATTATATAATGTGTAAGAATATATAGATAAGAAAAAGCCATCTAAAACGATGGCTTTTTCTAATTATACAAGGCTGTTTTGGTAAACTTTGTCTATTATTATTAACTTGAAGGAAATAGCCCTGTATTAAGTCTAGTGGCATCCTTTCTTCTTAGAATAGAGTACCGTACCGTATCTGCTATAAAACACAGTTTTTTAATAGATAATTAGGTCAGTTTGCAACAATCTTTCAGAAAAGAGCCTTATAAAAAGAAGGTTGATTATCCAATATTAATTTTTTGCTAAGATAATTGAAAGGTATGACTAAATCGTTAAGTAAGCTAGAGCGAGTAACTAGTATGTAATAAGCCAGTTTTCATCCAAGAGGATCATGTACATGTACATTTCCTCTAACTTCTCGGGTCATACCTTGTGCACACCATCATAAGCTGTGGTACCATGTAAACAACAAAATTGTTGGGGCACAAAATTCAATACGGATTCAACATGAGAGGATATTTGTATGAAACAACATAATTTTACAAGCGGAAGCATTATGAAGCAGGTTTGGACATTTTCCCTTCCGATTATGCTGACGAATCTGCTGCAAATATCATATCAATTTATTGACAGCTTGTGGGTTGGAAATTTGTTAGGGGCCAATGCTTTAGGAGCAGTCTCTGTCTCAAGTACGGTCATTTTTACAATTTTATCGTTCATTTTAGGAATTAACAATGCAACACTGACCATTTTATCCCAACATAAGGGCAAGCAAGAAGAAACAGCGCTTAAACAATACATAAATGCCTTTATTGTTGTGTTAACAGTGTTATCGGGGTTATTAGGGATTGTTGGTTTCTTCCTAACGGATAAAATTTTAATCTGGATGGCCACTCCTCAATCAATGATTCCTGATGCTACGGCTTATTTGCAAATCAATTTTATTGGTATTCTTTTTTTATTTGGTTACAACTTCATAAGTACTGTGCTTAGGTCACTTGGTGATAGTCAAACACCAATACGATATGTAGTGCTGGCTGTGATATTAAATGCGATTTTAGATCCAGTATTTATTTATACCTTTGATTTTGGAATTGATGGGGCAGCATATGCAACCATTTTATCGCAAGGAATCTCTTTTATTTACGGAATTTGGGATACATTGAGAAGAAAGCTAGTTCCTTTTATGAAACCTAGGCTGCCAAAATTGGATGAGGTTTCGACGATTATGGCGCTTGGCTTGCCTTCGGGATTACAAATGGTGGTAATTTCAGCTGGTGTGATGGCGATTATGAGTGTTGTTAATTCATTTGGAAGCGATGTTGTAGCAGGATTTGGGGCAGCACAAAGATTAGATAGTTTGATTATGCTCCCAGCAATGGCGCTCGGAACAGCGGTTAATAGTATGGCAGGACAAAATATTGGTGCACACCAATGGGGACGTGTTCACGATATTGCAAAGTATGGCGTTTTGTTTAATCTAATAATTATGGTTGGAATTAGTACGTTTGTAGTATTCTTTGCTGAATGGGGAATAAGGCTTTTTATTGGAGAAAATGAGGCTGTCCATTTTGGAACTGATTATCTAAAAATCATTGCTTTTTTCTATCCATTTCTGGGAATAAATTTTATTTTAAATGGAATTGTTCGAGCAGCAGGTGCAATGTTTCAAGTATTAGTTTTAAATATTATTTCCTTTTGGATTTTTAGATACCCTTTATCATACCTATGCTCACTTTGGCTTGGAGACCAAGGAATTGCAGTTGGAATGGGACTTAGTTTTGTAATTAGCAGTTTTATCGCATTTGGGTATTATAAGTTTGGGAAATGGGATAAAATTGAGTTAGAGTCGAAAAAAATATAATAGAAAAAATAATGGATCTGGAGTCTTGACAGTAAGTAAAATACTCGGCATAATAAATAAAAATCACAATGAACGTTTTGATAGAGGACTAGTATGCGGGAACTTTTTATCACAGAGAATGAAGTTTATGAGCTGAAAGACTTCATACAAAAAGCCGTTGAACCTACCTCTTGAGTCCTATGAAAACATAGGCGCATCCCTAGCGTTAAAAGGGCAAAGTGGGATGTGAACACAATTTCATGTCCAATCAAGGTGGTACCACGGAAGCCAAGCTCCTTTCGTCCTTATTATAATAAGGATGATAGGGGCTTTTTTATTGCGTAGGAACTGATTTTATTTTCAAACCTGTACAGTGCAGTGTCGTCTATTTACGAATGACGTCGCGGAAATTCCGGCCTCGAGGCCATAGGAAGATTTGGAATTAAAAGTTAAGGTCATTTTCTCGGGTCTTTGTTAGTAGAAAAGTGGAGGAAGAAAGATATGGAAAAAAAGCGGATTGTTGTTAAAATTGGGAGCAGCTCCTTAACAAATGCAAAAGGACAAATCGATCAGGTAAAATTCACGGATCATGTAGCAGCTGTTGCAGCGCTTCGTGAATCGGGACATGAAGTGTTGCTCGTATCATCTGGTGCGGTTGCAGCCGGGTTTGCTCGCTTGGGTTATCCAACACGACCGACTACCTTAAAAGGAAAGCAAGCAGCGGCTGCTGTTGGTCAAAGCTTATTGGTTCAGTCGTATATAGAACAATTTAGTCAGCATAAAATTGTTCCTGCTCAAATTCTTCTTACCCGAAACGATTTTTCCAAGCAGGAGCGCTATAAAAATGCCTATGCAACCGTAACAGAGTTGCTAGAGCGTGGGATTTTACCGATCATTAATGAAAATGACACGGTTTCAGTTGAGGAACTGACTTTTGGAGACAATGATATGCTTTCAGCGCTTGTTAGTGGTCTTGTTCATGCTGATCAGCTAATTATTTTAACAGATATTAATGGACTCTATGATTCAAACCCTACTAAAAATCCTCTTGCGAAACGAATTGATTTTCTACCTGAAGTAACTGATGACATGTTAAAGGTTGCTGGTGGCTCTGGCTCGAAGGTTGGTACAGGTGGAATGAAGTCTAAGCTAATGGCGGCTAAAGCGGCGCTATCCTTAGGAGTACATGTATTTATAGGGTTAGGAAAAGGTAGGAACAAGCTAGTCGATATTATGGCTGGAAATGGAGATGGTACATACATTGGCAAGGATGGGCTTCAAGCTGTCAATAATAGCCGCCAATGGATTGCCTTTCATTCAGAAATATCTGGAACCATCTATGTGGACCAAGGTGCGGAAGATGCGCTTTTATATAAAGGGAAAAGCCTTCTTCCTGCTGGAGTTTACGACATTAAAGGAACATTTGCGAAAAATGAAGTCGTTGAAGTTGTCGGACCTCATGGATTACTTGGTAAGGGTGAAGTTCTTTTTTCGTCAGAAGAATTAAAGGAAGCAATGGGGAAAAGAAGTGAAGAGCTAAATAAAGATGATGTTTTATCATCGATTGTTGTGATTCATCGAAATAAATGGGTAAAAGCCTAAGGGGAGGAACTAAGATGAGTGAGGTTTTAGTAAAAGGTAAAGCGGCAAAGGAAGCTAGTTTTGCATTGGTTGATATTTCGACAAGGGAGAAAAATGAGGCCCTTGCGAAAATAGCTGACCAGCTTTTAGTAGATCAAGACTATATTATCGAAGAAAATAAAAAGGATCTTGAAGCAGGTAAGAAAAACGGTTTAACAGAAAGTGTGTTAGACCGAATTATGTTAAATGAAAAGCGAATTCATGATATATCAGAAGCGATTCGATTACTAATTGAACTCAAAGACCCAATCGGTGAAACAATTGAAACGATCGAGAAAGATAATGGACTTTTGATTAAGAAAAACAGGGTGCCTATCGGTGTGATTGGGATGATTTATGAGGCGCGACCAAATGTAACAGTTGATGCTGCTACACTTGCTTTAAAAACAGGGAATGCAGTTATTTTAAGAGGAAGCTCTTCTGCTAGTTATTCAAATCAAGCATTGATTCAATCTATTCACAAAGCACTGGAAAAAAGTACGGTTCCAATCAATTCTATTCAATTAATTGAAGATACTAGTAGGGAAACAGCTAAGGAACTTTTCCATCTAAAAGAATACTTAGATGTTCTTATTCCACGTGGAGGAAAGAACTTAATTGACACGGTTGTCAGAGAGGCATCTGTACCAGTTCTTGAAACAGGTGCAGGAAACTGTCACGTGTTTATTGATGAAACAGCTGATTATCAAATGGCTGAGAACATCGTAATAAACGGAAAAACACAGCGACCATCTGTATGTAACGCTATCGAGACGATTCTAGTAGATGAGAATTGGTTCTCAAAATATGGAAAGAACTTACTTGAGACATTAGATCAGCATCAAGTAGAAGTTTTTGGAGATGAAAAGGTAACGAGCGTTTTTGAGAAAGCAAAGCTTGCGACAGAGGAAGATTGGTTTACAGAGTATCTTGCATTATCAGTTAGTGTAAAAGTGATAAAGAGTGTTGATGAGGCTATTGGGCATATTAATAGGTATGGTACAAAACACTCCGAAGCAATCGTGACTGAAAATGAACAACATGCAACAAAATTTTTGAACAAAGTTGATGCTGCAGCAGTCTATCATAATGCTTCTACTCGTTTTACAGATGGGTCAGAATATGGATATGGTGCAGAGATCGGTATCAGTACTCAGAAGTTACATGCTAGAGGCCCAATGGGGTTACAAGCGTTAACATCAAGTAAATTTTATGTCTATGGGACTGGGCAGATACGAGGTTAATAGTTAAATTTTACTTTTAAGCTTTATACTTTGGATGGTTTATTTAGTATTCTACGCTATAGGGAATGTTGCTACGTTTTCCTGTTTATTCGTACAGAAGACTAAGAAAAATGATGTGTTATTCGGCTTTGGAGTTATTTCTAGGTGTTTAGGATAAGCTCGCGACATCCGGCGCCTGGCCAATTTGGAATAAAAGTCAAAGAACGCCTTTTATTCCGAATCGGCTTATTTTCTCGAGGCACTGATCAGGCGCTAGTCCTTCTGTTCTGTAAATATGGTATAATTTAGAAGGTTACAATGCATGGGTATGGGCAGCGGTGGTACTCTCGGGGCTGATCGGGGGTGGTGCCGTGTACATCACAAGAGATGAATTGGATACCATGATCGCTTTTGCTGCATTGGTCGTTTCGATTATTGTCGCAACTAGAAATAGCGGGAATAATAAAAACGACTAGCCCACCCTAACATTTGGCGATGAGGGTAGTGGAGCTAGTCTGTTCTACCTGCCTTAGCCACCGCAACTTTACACTGCGGCGTAACTGAAACTTTTAATGGCGGTTGGTGTTGTAGCACCAATCGTCTATTAGTATATGTTCTTTCCCTTATCTTAAACCAATCTTACCCTGGTATCAAGTGAATGGTGCCTTCATTATTTCCCTCTAGTTACCCGCAATAATAAATCTCTATAAATCAATAATCTTACGCTATCTATTCCAAAATCTTATGCTGGTCGGGGCTGATCGAGACGTTTGCGCTTTTGTTCTTTAAGGCAAGCAATAAAATAACAAAAATAATACAAGCTGTTCCAATCCATTGGAATATTCCGAAAGGTTCGTGTAACCAATAGACCGTTGTGAGAACAGCGGCTAGTGGCTCAATACTTCCTAGAAGGCTTGTTTCTTTTGGTGAAAGACTTTGCAAGCTTTCAATGTAAAACCAAAATGCAAACATGGTTCCAAATATGATAACAAATAGTAGATATAAATATGCTTCGACCGTTAAGTTGCCTAATGATACTTTCCAAGGTGGATTGATAAAACTTAATGCAAAACCACCGAGGATCATTGCCCATCCTACAATAACGAGTGTATCGTACCTTTTCAATAATGGAACTGCGTATAAAGTATAAAATGCTAACGATAATCCAGATAAAACTCCCCAGAAAATAGCAGGTACCGGGACAGATAGCTGTGAAATTGAGCCATTTGTTAATAAGAAAAAGCAACCGATAAGTGCTAGGATTACCGAAAATAGATCTTGAATTGTCACGATCGCTTGTTTGCTCAGCATGAAATAAATAATGATCATGGTGGGTGCTAAATATTGTAGAAGTGTTGCAACCGCAGCATTCCCATGGTTTATTGATGCCATATATGTATATTGAACCGCTAGCATGCCAAGTAGTGCAAATATTACAAGTTGAAAAGCAGATTGTTTATCTTTCCAAACATAGAAAATCTGTGAACGATTTGTTTTTAGTGCTTGAACAACTAACAGTAAAAAGCCTGCAATTAATAGTCTTGTTGTGACAAGCCAATTTACATCCAGTTCATATGCCTGAAAAAGTTTTTGGGCGACTGTACCGCCAACCCCCCAAAGTGTCGCACCTGTTATGACGAGAAAAAAACCCCTCTTTTTTGTTGGTCTTGTCATGAATGAAGCCTCCAAACTATGTAATAGTTTAATAATACGTGGAAAATCCTATCAAGAAAACGAAAAAAGAATAGACAAAATAAAGACTATCACCAATGATAGCCTTTTTTTGTATATCTTTTTTATAGGAAGGTCAACAGTAATCCACCAATAGCCCCTGCTAACACAACAACCCAAGGTGGAAGCTTCCAATAGACAAGCATACTAAATAGTACTGCAGCAAATGCAAAGTCGATAGGCGCTAGAATAGAACTTGTCCAGATTGGAAGATAGAACGCTGAGATTAGAATGCCAACTACCGCGGCATTTACACCCATTAATGCCCCTTTAATTTTTGGGTTTCGGCGTAAAGTATCCCAAAATGGCAGTGTACCATAGATCAGAAGGAAAGCCGGTAGGAATATCGCAATTGTTGCTAATAATCCGCCTTGCCAACCGTTCATGACCGCGCCGAGATAGGCAGCAAATGTAAAGAGTGGTCCTGGTACAGCCTGTGTTGCACCATAACCAGCAAGAAACGCTTCTTCACTTAGCCAACCTGTAGGTACAAATTCACGCTCAAGTAAGGGCAAGACAACATGACCTCCACCAAATACTAAAGATCCAGAACGATAAAAGCTGTCAAACATCGCAATCCAGTTAAGTGCTGTAGCTTCTCTCAGGATGGGTAAAAGAATAAGTAGCCCAAAAAATACCACTAAACAAAACGTTGCAAACCATTTTGAAATAGGAACACAAATGTCAGCATCATCAGAGTGACTATGCTGTTTATATAAAAAGTAACCAATAAATGCAGCAATTAATATAACTCCGACCTGTGTAAAGGCTGTTTGCCATAAGAGCGTAGCAACTAAGGCTAGTAAAGCAATTGTTTTTCTCTTTAAATCCGGTGTGAGATTTTTAGCCATCCCCAAAATAGCATGAGCTACAACGGCAACCGCTACTAATTTTAGTCCGTGGATCCAACCAGCATCAGCGATATCTAAGCCCTGAAGAATCAAAGCAAACATAATGAGTGCAATAACAGATGGTAAAGTAAATCCAATAAATGAAACAATTCCACCTAATAAACCTGCACGCATCACCCCAATTCCGATCCCAACCTGGCTACTTGCTGGTCCAGGAAGGAATTGACATAGAGCAACTAGGTCTGCATAGCTTTTCTCATCCATCCATTTCCTTCGTTGGATGTATTCGTTATGAAAGTAACCTAAGTGAGCAACCGGCCCTCCAAATGATGTTAATCCTAACCTTGTTGACACGAGAAGAATCTCTAAAAGAGACCTCAAACTCCTATTTTGTTTCTTTTCGTTCATCCTATCACCTTCTTGTGTTAGTCTTTTATTTCCTTAAAGAGCTCATAGGCTTTGTTTCTAGCCTCAATTAATATTTCATTGCCTTTTTTAGTTGTCGTGTAGTACTTTCGAATTTTGCCTTCGACATTTCGATCTTCTCTAATAAGAAGGCCATCTGACTCCATAGAATGTAATATGGGATATAGAGTACCTGAGCTAATATTATAGCCATGTTGCTTTAGCTCCTCGACCATCCATACACCGTAAATAGGATGTTCCTTCGCATGGTGTAAAATATGGATATGGATAAACCCTAGAAAGAGCTTCCGCAATACTTTATCTTCCAATAAATCACCTCCAACACGATATAGACTTTCAATATCGAATATCAATATTGAAAGTCTATAATAGATCCCAACTGGATTCAAGGATAATCTAAAATCTTTACAGGGCCTTAACAAATGGTTTCATAAATTTTATGCTATTTACCAAGTATGGGGAAGGGGTGATTGCAGCTTTAGGAGTCTCGCACTTACGCAACCTACACGTTTTTCGTAAACTTTGTTGCCTAAACTAGTATCAGGTTGGTTGATTTGCGTTCCAGGATGCTCGCTTTCCGTGTGGGGGCGGTGAGTATCTTCGTCGCAAGCACCTATGGGATCTCACCTGTCCCGCTACTCCCACAGGAGTCTCGCATATCCGTCTCAAAACAATCTAATGTTTTATTCTTTTAAACAATTTTGTTGGGCTTGGGAATTTATTTTCGATTCTTTAGATTTATCTTCGATTCTACAATTTTATCAACGATTACAACA
Organism: Bacillus sp. (in: firmicutes); assembly: GCA_031180405.1. Taxonomy (GTDB): domain Bacteria; phylum Bacillota; class Bacilli; order Bacillales; family Bacillaceae; genus Metabacillus. Next base: position 21,175 of record JAPSLU010000040.1, read on the forward strand.
TTTTATCTTCGATTTTTCAGAATATATCTTCGATTAGACAAATTTCACCAAATTCCACCGTACAATCTCATTTATAAACTCTTTTAGGTTTCGAAACTAAACGTACTTTAGGACGACTGTTACCTTATTTTAGAACAGAATTTTCTTTCGGGCCACTAAATTGTTCTAGTACCATTCTTTTAGTAAAGACAATATAAATTAAACAGGTGAAATAATTCTGATAGATGACCAATAGTTTTGTTATACTAAAAAAACTAAAGGAGATGAAAATATATGCAAGGCACGAAACGAGCAGATATAAAGATAGGAACAAAAGTAAAAGTCGTCCAAAAGCAAGATCAGCGATCAGGCAAACTAACGGAAGGTGTCGTTTCAAAAATTCTAACAAATTCAATGACACATCCTCATGGAATAAAGGTTATGCTAGAGTCAGGAATCGTTGGTAGGGTGAAAGAAATAGCAGGTGAATAAATTCTTTTGGTTTCAGTGCTAGTTTGCTTTCTTTTTCTGACAGAAGCATACGCAGAAGCAGAACCAAGGAGAACAAAGAGTGGGGAAGAGGAATCTGTACGAGCCATGTATACAAGCTCAGTTTCGATTAACTTTTAGACAGAAGAGCAGTGACATATTTTCTTTCTAAAAAATACAGGTATATCTTCTATACAAATAAGCGGGACTGCTACACAGTCCCGCTTTTAACATTAAAATGATTTATCTCCATTAAAAATAGAGTTCTTCACAACTACATAATCAACATGTCGAATCGCATCAAGGCTTGTTCCGCCAGCATAGGAAATAGAAGATTGAAGATCTTGTTCCATTTCTGTTAGCGTATCTTGTAAAGCTCCTTTATGCTCCACGTGCATTTTTTTACCTTCAACATTTTTCTTCTCACCTTTTTGGAATTCAGAGGCAGATCCAAAATATTCTTTATAAAGCTTGCCGTCTTTTTCGATTGTTTGACCTGGAGATTCTTCATGTCCTGCAAATAGAGAACCAATCATTACCATTGATGCTCCAAAGCGAACTGATTTCGCAATGTCACCATGCGTACGAATCCCACCATCTGCAATAATTGGTTTTGTTGCTGCTTTTGAACACCAACGAAGTGCAGCAAGTTGCCAGCCACCTGTTCCAAAACCGGTTTTAATTTTGGTGATGCAAACCTTACCTGGTCCAATTCCAACTTTTGTTGCGTCAGCACCAGCGTTTTCAAGTTCACGAACTGCTTCAGGAGTTCCTACATTTCCTGCAATGACAAAGCTCTTAGGTAAATGAGATTTAATATGCTTAATCATGTCAATAACTGCATTTGAATGACCATGTGCAATATCGATGGTAATAAAATCAGGTGAAAGCTCATCATTCGCAAGTTGCTTAACAAACTCGTACTCTTCTTCTTTGACACCAACACTAATGGAAGAAATTAAACCGCGTGCATTCATATCTTGGATAAAAGAGATTCGTTTTTCTGGCTGAAAACGATGCATGATATAAAAATATCCATTCTCCGCTAAGTAAACGGCAATCTTTTCATCAATTATAGTTTGCATATTAGCTGGTACTACCGGTAATTTAAATGTATGTCCACCTAAAGTAACTGTCGTATCACACTCAGTACGGCTATTTACAATACATTTAGCCGGAATTAATTGAATATCTTCATAATCGAATACATTTTCCATGTTATTCACTCCTAAACACGAATATTAAAAGAATTATATTTTGTTATTGTTCGTCCCTTTGGTAATGTACATTATTTTTGATGAGATGTCAAAGTTTTTTATGAACATAAATGAAAGGGGTTTATTTATCTAGGATAGTTTACCCTGAAAATGATGATGTTTGCGGTTTGTTCTTAATATCAGAATTTTTTAAATAGTCTTGGTGGAAATTAATGATAAACTATTAGTAATTAATACTTCTTTTTAGAATGTAAGAAAGGAGTGAGGGAAAGATGAAAAACGTTACTTTTTTTCCACAAGGTGATCGAGCAGTGACAATATCATTTGGTGATTTTATAAACGAAGAAACTCATATTTGTGTTCAACATTTTACTTCAAATATAAAATTAAACCCTTTTGTTGGAATGCTTGAGGTGGTTCCCAGCTATACGACGGTCACCGTTTATTATGATCCTGTAAAAATAGAAGTAAATGAAGAATTGCACTCACCTTATGAACGGGTCGTAAAATTACTAGAAAACTTCATTTCAACTAGTCTTTTATTAAATGAGCATAAACCAAAGACGATCACAATTCCTGTTTGCTATGGAGACAAATATGGTCCTGATTTACCATTTGTTGCTCATTATCATAATCTAACAGAGCAAGAAGTAATCGAGATTCATTCTAGTACAGAATATTTAGTGTATATGATTGGATTTGCACCAGGATTTCCTTACCTTGGCGGGATGCCTAAAATGATTGCCACACCACGAAAGGACACACCAAGAATAAGCATTCCTGCCGGAAGTGTAGGAATTGGCGGAGAACAAACGGGTATTTATCCAATTGAGAGTCCAGGAGGATGGCAATTAATTGGACAAACCCCACTGACACTATTCGATCAAAACGCTGCACAGCCAAGCTTATTGCAAGCTGGAGATCGCATTCGATTTGAGCCAATTCCTGCTAAACAATATGAAAAATGGCAGGTGATTGACTGATGACGATAAATGTAACTGAACCTGGACTTTTGACAACGATTCAAGACTTGGGAAGAGTCGGGTTTCAGGAATATGGTGTCGTCGTTGGTGGTGTAATGGATGAAGCAGCGGCTACACTCGCTAATTTAGTGGTTGGTAATCCAGAGGGTAAAGCAGTGTTAGAGATTACTGTAATCGGACCAAGCCTAAGTTTTGAAGATGACTATCTCATATCGATTTGTGGAGCAGACTTATCAGCGAAAATTGATGATGTTTCCGTACCTTTATGGAGACCAGTGTATGTGAAAAAAGGCAGTCGTTTAACGTTTGGTCGTCCAAAAAGTGGATGTAGAAGTTATGTAGCGGTTGCTGGTGGATTCGATGTTCCTGTAGTGATGAATAGTAGGAGTACATATGTGAGAGGGAAAATAGGTGGGATGGACGGGAGAGCACTAGAAAAGGGGGATCTTCTTAGATCAAATGATAAACTTAGTATACAAGCAAATACATTCATTCATTATCTGAAAAGACAAACAAAGCCAACTCCCTTTCAAACTGTGAATTGGACGATAGGGCCTGACATAAGACCTGTATATAGAAAGAATCCTCGGATTCGCTTCTTGAAAGGTCCACAATTCCATGAATTTAATCATGATTCAAGGAGAAAGTTTTTGACTAAGGAATACAAAATAACACCTCAGTCAGATCGGATGGGATATCGACTTGCAGGCCCAAAACTTGATCTGTCTTCTCCGCTCAATCTTCTCTCAGAAGCTGTAACGATGGGAACAATTCAAGTGCCGAGAGACGGACAGCCGATTATTTTAATGTCTGATTGTCAGACAATCGGAGGATATCCAAAGATTGGCTATGTAATAAGTGTTGATTTACCACATTTAGCACAAGTAATGCCAGGCGAAAAAATAAAGTTTGAAGAAATATCTCTTTCTGAATCTCAATATTTGCTTTTGGAGAGAGACAGATTGTTTAAAAAAATGCGAGTTGGATTTTCATTAGCAATTAGGAGGATGAAAAATGACACAAGTTGATTTGAATTGTGATATGGGCGAAAGCTTTGGACCTTATACAATTGGTGCAGATGAAGAAATTGTTCGGTTTATAAGCTCTGCAAACATTGCTTGTGGATTTCATGCAGGGGATCCAGCTACAATGAGAAAAACCGTGCAGTTAGCATTAAAGCATTCTGTGAAAATTGGAGCCCATCCAGGCTTTGAAGATATCAAAGGGTTTGGTAGACGAGATATAAGGATATCACCACTAGAGGCTTACGATTTAGTTGTGTATCAAATTGGTGCTCTTTCCGGATTTGTTGCAGCAGAGGGGGGGGTGTTACATCATGTCAAACCACATGGTGCCCTTTACAATATGGCCGCTGTAAACAAAGAGCTTGCTCGGGCAATTGCTGAAGCTGTATACAAAGTAAACCCTCAGGCTTTGTTATATGGCTTATCCGGGAGTGAATTAATCCGGGCTGGGGAAAGACAAGGGCTGCGAACGGCGAGTGAGGTTTTTGCTGATCGAACATACCAAGTAAATGGAACGTTAACTCCTCGAACAGAAAAAAATGCCTTAATTAAAAATGAAGAAGACGCTATTAAACAGGTTTTATCGATGGTTTTAAATCAAGAAGTGATAGCGACAACTGGAGAAACAATCTCAATCAAAGCAGATACGATTTGTATACACGGAGATGGTGAAAATGCTGTTACATTTGCAAAAAAACTAAATAAAGCACTGGGTGATCACGGGGTGGAAATTACCTAAGTTTCGACATTTTTTTGGATAGTCCATATGCTATACTTGATGTCATAATTTAGTACTTTAATAGGTTAGAAGGGTGAGTAAATGGAATTTGTCACGGTCCTTATCCCGATATTTTTTATTTTTGGAATAGGTTTTGTTGGACAAAAAACAATTGGTTTTGATACAAAGCCGTTATCAGTAATGGCAATTTATTTAATGGTTCCATTTCTAGCTTTCGAGACCTTTTATTCAACTAATTTCTCGATTGATTATGTAATGATGGCCATTTATACAATTGGTCTAGCATTTTGTTTGATTTTGATCATCTACGGAATTGCATTTCTTAAAAAATACACACTGAAAAAGACGTGTGGAATGATTCTAGCAAGTGCTTTTATGAACAATGGAAACTATGGAACTCCATTGATTTTCTTTGCATTTGGAGAAGCTGGCTTGCGTTATGCGGTCATCTTAATGGTCATTCAACAATTGCTCATGTGTACTGTTGGAGTTTATTATGCAGCTAAAGGTTCACCAAGTGGTGGAGGGGTAAAAATGGCGCTAAAAGAGGTCGTGAAGGTACCAATTGTCTATGGCGCTCTACTTGGAATTCTTTTTCACGCCTTTCAGATACCTGTTGAAGGATCTTTTATGGAGGCTATCTCAATGGTTGGGAACGCAGCGATCCCAACTATTATGATCATTTTAGGGATGCAGTTAGCAAAGATTTCAGTGAAAAAACTTGATTTTGCCCCATTATCATTATCATTAGGTATTCGCTTATTTTTATCACCGGTGATTGCGTTTGGCTTTACACTCATATTGCCAATTGATGATTTATTAAAGCAAATTATGATTGTTTTGTCAGCGATGCCAACTGCTGCAAATACAACAATGTATGCACTACAATATGATACAGAGCCGCAATTTGTATCATCTGCCACATTGTTTAGTACTGTATTAAGTGTTGTAACGCTTCCTATTGTCCTTTATGTTTCACAAATGATATATGGTTGAAATGGCAGCAGTTAGCTGCCATTATTCTTATGTTTCAGAATTGCAAAATTCTTGAACTGTTAATATGCCCACAGCATTCTAGCTCCAAAGCACAGAGCCGTACAAGTGCTGACGTACGTTGCGGTT
>JAPSLU010000362.1 GCA_031180405.1 Bacillus sp. (in: firmicutes)
AATACTCTTCAAAACTTGTCAACATTCATTATATTAGACAAAAAGAGCCTAAAGGTCTAGGTCATGCGGTTTGGTGTGCGAGAAGGTTTATTGGAAATGAACCGTTCGCAGTTTTACTTGGTGACGACATTGTAGTAGCAAAAACACCTAGTCTTAAGCAGTTAATCGAACAGTATGATCAAACTAATAGCTCAGTTATTGGAGTCCAAACGGTTCCGCTTGATCAAACAAACCGCTATGGGATTATTGAGCCTATACAACAAGATGGTAGACGATATAGGGTGAATAAATTCGTAGAAAAACCTACAAAAAACCCTCCGTCTAACTTAGCGATTATGGGTAGATATGTGTTAACGCCAGAAATCTTTGGCTTCCTTGATCATCATAAAATCGGAGCAGGAGGCGAAATACAGTTAACAGATGCCATTCAACACCTAAATGAAATTCAAAACGTTTATGCGTATAACTTTGAAGGTACTAGGTATGATGTTGGTGAAAAACTGGGGTTTATTTTGACGACGTTAGATTTCGCTTTAAAGGATGAAGAATTGAGAGAAGAAGTACTTCAAGCTATAGAAAAGCACCTAAAATTCAAGCAAATTCTTTCATAAAGGGCACCAAAATAAAGATCATCCACTGGATACGCTATATAATTCCTACCAATTCCTGTTAAGAACAATTTATTTTAAAACTATCTATTTTAAATTGTTTTAAATAATGATTTTGGGGTGAGACAATGGAAAACGAGTTAAACTACATTGGAAAAAGACAGCCATTACCTCGACAAGATTTATTGGAATATGGGAATCTGCTAGCTGAGAACATTATTAGTTCCCCAGGTGTTAAACACACATTTATGAAACCAAGAATTGTTGCCTTTATTCCTGCTCATAATGAAGAAAAATCGATTAGAGATTGTTTAGCAGGATTAGGGGATCAAGAACTTCCAAAAGATGTTGAACTTGATGTATTCGTTATTGCGGATAACTGTTCAGATAGAACGGAAGAAAGAGCAATAGAGGCAGCCAATGATTTCAAACTAAATTTAACGGTTATCACAACTAAAAACAACAAGCAAAGAAAAGTTGGGGCCTTAAATTCAGCCTGGAAAAGTATATATGGTGATTATCTCGATTTATATAACAAAAAACTTAGTCAATATCAAGAATTTTATAAAGATTCCATTAAAGGAATACTTGGAATGGATGCAGATAGTCGTCTTGCACCAAATGCAATTCTTCATATGTGGGATGGTTTGATGAGCGCCAGAAACATTGGCGGAGTGATGGCAAAATACACAATGAGAATGCCAAAGAAAAAAAGTTTACTTTCAAAATCTGATCCTTATTATGAGGAAAAGCTTGCGAGTGGAGAGTATGGGGGACCAATTGCCAGATGGTGGACACATCAGCAAAAACAAGATATGGCCAGTTGGCTATTAGACCTTCAATACCATGGTGGAAGTACATATGTTCTTGGAGGTCAGGCAACATTATTCCGTCCAGAAGCTCTACAAAACATTGTTGATGAAAATAAATTGGATGGTCCCTGGCAGGATGAGAGCGATGTAGAGGATATGCTGTTAACCTGGCAGCTACAAAAATCAAAATGGAAAACTCTTATTAGTCCAAAGGCACGCTGTTTTGTCGATGCAATGAAATCCTATCATACTTTTCGCCAACAACGTGTTAAATGGCAATCAGGAACAGTAGGATTATTAACAAGTGGTGATTTAGGAGTAAAAACTAGACACAAAGGAAAATTATGGCGCTCACAAGCAAAAACGTTTATGGATTTAACAGTAAGACTACTATTTATTGCCCTTTTAGTAGTTAGCTTAGCAACAGATCAATTCCAGTGGTCTTGGATATGGTTAACACCAATCGTAATCGCATCAATTTTAAACACAATTTTGGCTATAAAAACACCAATGCACCGAACAATAGATGTTATAATGGCAGGGCTTCTCATAGGTCCAGAGCTGTATTTATGGGCAAATCTTATTACCTTCGTGCAAGTATGGCTTGAGAAATTGTCTGCAAGTAAAAAGGATGGATGGGCAAACCAGTATAATGCGGAAAATGGAAAGACAAGAAGTAAATTAGTTCAGTCAATCCTTCTAGCTATCATATTTATCATGATCACAACTTATATATGTGTTCATTATAGAGATTTCTTAACAAGTAAAGCTGTTCAAGATGCGATTCAACCATATTTAATGGGGGGATGGATCACATTAACCTACTTAACGATCATCGCTTCTTTGGCAATGATTTACCAAATTTGGACATTAAGGGGTAAAGTGTCTGCATAAAATAACTAGAAAATCAGAAATAAAAAACTTCTCTTTAAGGTGATCTAGCTTTAACTTAAAGAGAATTTTTTGTGTGGAAATTAAATTTTTAATATTTTGTTCAAGTATTTTTGATTACTAGTATTGCCAGTACTCGAAACGTCTTGTTTCACATAAATCACAAACTTACTACAAAATAAAAGGCCACAAATTTAGGGCCTTTTATTTTGTGGATGAAGATGCTTGCTGAAGAAATGTTTTGATTTCATCAAAAGATAAACCGAGTTTTTTTGCTTCTTGTATTAACTCTAACCATTCTTTATCGAATTGTTCAGTATTCTGTAGTTCCTTCCGTTCAATCATTTTGCTCTTCCTTCGGATTATTTTTTGAAATCTTCTTAGCTTCCTTCCATTTTCGAAACTTGAGATAGTCCCGAAACTCTTTAAAATCTTTCTTACTCATGCCTTCTTCAATTGCTTTATTTAACAAATGACTCCATTCATCATCAAGAACAAGTTCACTTGTAAAATTCTCAGAAGGAGAAGATCCTAATAAATCTTCGACCTCTACTCCAAGCGTTAAAGCAATCTTTGTTAAGAATTGAAGCGAGGGGTTTTTTTGCACATCCCGTTCAATATAGCTTAAGTAAGATTTTGATACTCCAGCCAGTTCAGCTAATTCACTAATCGAATATCCCTTCCTCAGCCTCAACTCCCTTAAGCGCTCACCAACCATGTATTAGTTCTCCTATCTATGTAAACAAAAATTTATTCTTACATAGTTCATTATATGAAAAGTTTTGTTCTTAATAAAACCAAAAAATCATATGTATTTAAGAGATATATCGAGAATAATAGAAAAAAACGTTCTTTTTAGCGAATGAATGGCAAATTTAAGAGTTTTTAAAAATAGGATAAATAGCTTATATTTGTACAGGAGTTAATACGTTTTGTATCTATAAGTATAAAATTGTGCTTTTAATAAATAGAACTAAAATATATGAAGAAAAAAAAGTGAAATCCATTAAAAAGGATTGACTTGTTCTTTATAGTGAACTATCCTAGTTTTATAGAACAAATATTAAACCTCTTGAAAAGCTAGTCTTTTGTTCTTAATTAAGAAAAGTAGGTGACAATTTTTATGTCTAGCTTTGATAAGCTTGATGAAAAACGTTCAAATGAATATAAGCAAACAAAGGAGATCGATTTAAGAGAAGTTTTTAATACACTAAAAAGATACCTTTGGATAATTTTACTTCTAACTCTCCTTTCAACTTCAGCGGGTACATATCACACAATTTCAACATACAATCCTGTATATCAATCTACAGCAAGAATTATTATAGGAGCAGATAGTACATATATTACAACATTAAAAGTAATTATACAGGATTCTACAGTATTAGAAAAAGTCATTCAAAAATTAGAACTTCCTTATTCTTCAGAGTATCTTAGCGGGAAAATCAGTGTTGGAAGCATAGACAATTCACAAGTTGTAACCATCAGTGTTGTTGATCCTGACCCGGGCCAAGCGGCAACAATAGCGAATACTGTTGCCGAAACCTATAAAGAAGAAATACCTAAAATAATGGATTTTAAGGATGTTAGATTATTATCTGAAGCGAAAGA
>JAPSLU010000363.1 GCA_031180405.1 Bacillus sp. (in: firmicutes)
CTGTTTCATAACGATCTGTTCCAGAGATACGATATGTTGGAGTTTCCTCTGCTTTAGCTTGTCCAAATGGAATAGCTAAAGATAATAATGCTGTTAAAATAATTGCTTTTTTCATAATTACCTCCTGGGTTGATTATTATCAAAGTTATTATAGTGGGTATTCAAAGGAATAGCTAGACTAATATTCCTCTCTTTCTAAGAAAATTTTTCGACAATAATCGCTAAGGAAAAATTAATTGAAACTATAGATGATTTACCTTCTTTACTATTTATATTATATTATATAAAAACAAATTATTTTTCCAGATATTGTGAGGACATAAAATGGATTCTGAAATACTAAGTGCATTGAAGCCACAAACTGTTAGAGAGTTTATGGAGATACATAATCAAATTACAAAATTGACTAATCCTCAAAAGTTCTCCAGAGATTTTTGTGAGTATACATCTTTTCTCGAAACCCAATGTAAAGTCGGATCAGTTATATTAGGTGAATTTTCCTTTGAGCAATTCCTATTAAGTAAATTAAAGGTTGAAGAAAAATGAAAAATGTCATAAGTAAATCTCTAGTGTTTATTTTTATTGTAAGTGTCCTAATTCCAGGTTCATCAAAAGGGGAATCTATTCAAGTAACAAATGAAATGAATACTGTTATCTCAGATTTCATTTTAGATTACAATAAAGATAAATATTATGAAACAGAGAAACAGTTTGAATCCCACAAGATATATGGTGCTAAAGAAGTTAATGGAGTTGTTGAAGTTTATATTTATTCTCTGTACCTGGGATTTAATCGTTCTACTAGGGATAGGGAACAATCGGGTGGATCTTTTCCAGTTTTGATTAAGATGAAAAATGAAAATGGTTCATACTCTGTAATAGACTATAAAGAACCAGAAAATGGGGATATGTATGTTGATTCTATAAAAGAGATGTTTCCAAAAAAATATGCATATAAAGCAATTCAGGATACTGGGAGTATAGGCAAACTCGACAAAGAAATAAAGAAAAAAGTGGCTGTGTGGTTAGAAGAAACTAATTAAGGTCTTTTGTAATTTAATAGGGAAACATAAAATTAGAAGTAATTATGTTAATTTTGTAAGTGTTAGCTAAGTATGGATTTTAAAAAAACTAAGCCCCTCTCAATGAGAAGGGCTTTTCTTTATTTAGTATCATTTTTATAAAAAGCTTTATTTGCTTCAATTAAATCATCTGGGGCCTGTTCGTACCTAACATATCCTTTCACATTAGACACGGTGTAACCGCCGCCAACTTCGTATTTGTAGTTATCGGTCTTATTAATCCTGTATACAGTGATAACATCCCCTACACTTAACTCACGGTGCTTCTTCTTTTCTGGTGACCATAACGGCAGGCTTTTAAGGATGATTATACGTCCAATCTGCCCTCTAGCCATCTTTTTTCCGTCCCAATATACGCCGTCTTCCACGATTTCTTCCTCCTTTGGTTTTACCGCAGGTTTTTGAACAACTGGCTTCATTGGAGGCTTTGCTGTTGCCTTCTGTTTCAATCCTGCATACTTTGCAACACCCGCAGCTGCAGCATAACCGGCAGCACGTAAAACATTGTCATCTCGAAGTTTTTTAATATCTATAATGGAATCCATATACCCGCCTTCAAGAAGTATAGAAGGCATTTTCGTTTCACGCAGGATTTGAAAATTAGCTTTCTTTAATCCTCTATCTTTGAGACCGTATGCTTCCACAAGACGAGAGTGCACATATCCAGCGAGCCTTTCAGCATCTGGCCAGGATCCTAAATTGGTATAAGTTTCTGTACCTGTCCAGGTCCCCCACCTGGCTAGATATGCATTGTGGTGGAATGATATATAAAGATCAGCTCCCCACCTGTTAGCCTTATCTACCCTGTCATCGAGAGATATGTCTTTTCGTCCGGTTCGGTCATCCGTCCGCAAAAAAACAACATCCTCATATTGCTTCAGGGCTTCTTCAAAAGCCAAAATAACCTTGTTATTAAAATTCCACTCGTATTCATCTGCAGGTGTTCTTTTACCTGGTGTAACCCCAAACCCGGCATGACCTGCGCATCCTGCTACCCTTAAGACCAATTGATTCCTCTCCTTTCAAAAATAAAAGCCACCCAAAGGGCGGCTTATTTTGGCCATTGATACCGTTTTGCCTGTTGGCTATCCTCTATCCCCCTGGTTGTGGGATCATTCAAGGCATTCCAAACACTTACGATTATTAGCAGAAGTACGTATGGGTTTGAAAAAGCACTGGCCAATAAATTAAAAACAGAACCCCAAGTAGTGAGGTCGTGTGCTGTTAATCCAAAATAGCCGAGTATTGGAGCAAAAAAGGCTAGAAATAGTTGTGCAAGGAATACAGGGTTTTTAAATCTTACTTTCAAGTTAATCATTTTAACTTCCTCCTTTTTTAATTTGCAGGATTCCCCTCCATTCTGTCGAATTGTGACTGTTGAAAGGAGGTGTGGACAATGGATATCAAACCCTTAAATTATCGTATTGAAATTAAGGATATTTACAAATTAGCTCACCATGATTCCGTTGACGCTGTTTTTAATCACGTTAACAATCAATTGACTACTCATCTTGGTCAAATTTCACCAGAAGAACTAATTGAGATTTTTGTAAAACATGCAACTCAAGCTTATGAACATGAGCTAAAAGAGAGAATGTTAAATAAGATAAAAAGTGATTTTGAAAAATTTGCGGAAGCAAATTCTTAATCTCTAGAACTCAATTCAGCTTCGCTCTACTTTCCACAATTAAGGTAACATGCAAAGCCACCGTTTCCTTGGTGGCTCTTTCTTTTGAAATATTATGGTCTTTTTTCACTTTAGCTTCCTCCTTTGAATACGGTGAATATAATCGTTATGCTGCCACCAATAATACCGGTGCACATCGCAGTAATGATGGCACCAGTAATTGTCCTCTTTATCCAAGTCGTGTTTTCATCAATCTTGTTAAGCTTCTCGTTAATGGAGAATATTTGCTGACCGTGTTTGTCTGTGGTTCTCTCCAAATTAGTTACTCGAGTTTCTAGATTATATACTCTGCTTTCCATCTTGGTTAATTCTCTATCTTGTTCATTCATTGCTGTCGCCTCCTGTGTCACTCACAATCCCCCCCTTGAAGGCAAAATATTATCTTGTTACTTCCCGTGGTGCTAAATGAGGAATAAGAGGCTTTTCGCACCCCTTAAATGGACCATCAAAATGACCGTTGTTTATCATTTCCCGTATCTTGTCTGAGCAACTCTGACAGAAGCATTGTTGAGGATTCTTAGAATAAACAGCATCATTACACCTGTTGCATATAGTCGTATGAGTTGGGCTCAACTTACCTTTAATAGTGACATTGCCCTTTTCATCGATATTAAGTTTTTCATTTCCTATATTCATAATTTCACCTCCCTATTGATTAGCTGTAGCAGGTGGCTGGTAATCCCCAGCCAAAAATTCTACACCACTATCTACAAGGTGTTCGTATGTTGCCGGCTTTAATGATTCTGGAACATCCTCAAATGCCGTCTTTCCTAAAATCACTCGTTGTGCAAAAAACATTGCCATCATAATCTCATCTCCTAAGTAAATTAGTATTTTATTTATAAAAAATCGGACTATCATGGGTACACAAGCATCGCCATCTCAGCAATGAGCTCCTCGTGAAAGTCCGATCTATCTGAAGACGCTTGAATCTGCGCTTTTAATAAAGTGTTTTCTTGTTTCAACAAATCCATTTCCGCAGTTCCTTTTGTTCGGTTATCTTCGTTTTCTATATATTCTACCGTTGCACCCTCTACCCATCCACCCTCTGTCCACCGCGGTTTATACAACAAAGGCGGGACAGGTTCTTTTATTAGGTTTGACTCCAATACGTCCGTATCCCTCACTACAATG
>JAPSLU010000364.1 GCA_031180405.1 Bacillus sp. (in: firmicutes)
CGTTTCCAAAGCTGTAAATCCCGAGTCTCGTGATGTGATTAAAACATATGCTGCAGGTCAGTATATAGAAGTTGTGGAAGTTCCTGTGAAAAATGGGGTTACGGATTTAGAAGCATTAAAGCTAGAAATGAATGATGATATAGCGGCGGTAATAGTCCAGTATCCGAACTTTTTTGGTTCCATTGAGCCGTTAAAAGAGATTGAGCCTATTGCTCATACTGGTAAAAGTATGTTCATTGTCTCGTCAAATCCACTTGCATTAGGAGCATTAACACCTCCAGGAGCATTTGGCGCTGATATTGTAGCAGGGGATGCACAGCCGTTTGGTATTCCAACAGCTTTCGGTGGGCCGCACTGTGGTTACTTTGCTGTGACGAATAAATTGTTAAGAAAAGTACCTGGTCGTCTTGTTGGTCAAACAACAGATGAAAATGGAAAACGAGGATTTGTGTTGACTCTTCAAGCACGTGAACAGCATATTCGTCGTGATAAAGCGACATCAAATATTTGTTCAAACCAAGCTTTAAATGCACTAGCTGCTTCTGTTGCCATGACTGCTCTTGGTAAGCAAGGCGTAAAAGAAATGGCGCTTCAAAATATCCAGAAAGCAAACTATGCAAAAAGAGCAATAATTAAAGCAGGATTAGAGCTACCTTTCGATCAACCAATATTTAATGAGTTCGTAGTTAAGCTTTCTAAGCCGATATCAGAGGTGAATAAACAGCTTTTAGAAAAAGGGATTATTGGTGGCTTTGATTTAGGAAAGGTCGATCCTGAGTTTGAAAATCATATGTTGATTGCGGTAACAGAGCTTCGTACAAAAGAGGAAATTGACACATTAGTGAAGGAATTGGGGGATGACAATGAGTAATCAAGATCAAGCATTAATATTTGAGTTAAGCAAAGAAGGTCGAGTTGGATATAGTTTACCGGCGCTTGAAGTTGATGAATTAACATTAGATGAACTGATTCCTTCTGATTATATCCGTGCTGAGCAAGCAGAGCTTCCAGAAGTTTCTGAGTTAGATATTATGAGACATTATACAGCTCTTTCAAAACGTAACCATGGTGTGGACTCTGGATTTTATCCATTAGGATCATGTACCATGAAATATAATCCAAAAATAAATGAAAATGTTGCACGAATAGCAGGTCTTGCCCATATTCACCCATTACAGGATGAGTCAACGGTTCAAGGTGCAATGGAGTTACTATTTGACCTTCAAGAGCACTTAAAAGAAATTACGGGCATGGATGAAGTAACGTTACAACCTGCTGCGGGAGCGCATGGCGAGTGGACAGGGTTAATGATGATCCGTGCGTATCATGAAGCAAATAATGATAAAAAAAGAACAAAAGTAATCGTTCCAGACTCTGCTCATGGAACAAACCCAGCATCTGCAACAGTAGCGGGTTTTGAAACAATTACAGTTAAATCTGATGAAAATGGGTTGGTTGATTTAGAAGATTTACGTCGTGTAGTCGATGATCAAACGGCTGCATTAATGCTGACAAATCCGAATACCCTTGGACTTTTTGAAGCACACATTTTAGAAATGGCACAAATTGTTCATGAGGCAGGTGGAAAGCTTTATTATGATGGAGCAAACTTAAATGCTGTATTAAGTAAGGCACGTCCAGGAGATATGGGATTTGATGTTGTTCACCTTAATCTCCACAAAACATTTACTGGTCCCCACGGTGGTGGCGGTCCTGGTTCAGGTCCTGTTGGTGTTAAGGAGGATTTAATTCCATACCTTCCGAAACCAGTATTAGTAAAAACAAAAGAGGGTTATCATTTTGATTACAACAGACCGCAGTCCATTGGTCGTGTGAAGCCATTCTACGGAAATTTTGGGATCAACGTCCGTGCTTATACCTATATTCGTACAATGGGGCCTGATGGTCTAAAAGCTGTAACAGAGTATGCTGTATTAAATGCAAACTATATGATGCGTCGCTTGGCACCATTTTACGATCTTCCATTTAATCAACATTGTAAGCATGAATTTGTTTTATCAGGTAGAAGACAAAAGAAACTCGGTGTACGTACACTTGATATTGCAAAGCGTTTATTAGATTTTGGCTATCATCCACCAACAATCTATTTCCCATTAAATGTTGAGGAATGTATCATGATCGAACCAACAGAAACAGAGTCAAAAGAAACACTTGATTCATTTATCGATGCAATGATCCAAATTGCAAAAGAAGCGGAAGAAACTCCTGAAATTGTTCAGGAAGCTCCACATACGACTGTTGTTAAACGATTAGATGAGACTACGGCAGCAAGGAAGCCGATCTTAAAATTCCAACGATAAAATGTAGCGAAAACTGACCTGATTATGCTGGTCAGTTTTTTTCTGTTTAAAAGAAATCATTAACTTATTCATGCAAATCCATTCACCTCTTTTTGAAAGTAGCTAAATTTCGTCTACTATATAGCAATTTGTTGCCGAAAACACAATTAATCACGGACATTATGACTAGTTTTTAGAACCTTTGTCGATAGGGAGGAATTGAATACCTATTTGGTAGAACTAGTAGTATTAAGAAAAATAGAAAAAGGTTGGTGTTTAGGTTGGCAGCAAAATATGTAACAATTTCAAAGGCAGCTTCATTAGTAGGTGAGAGTAACTTTGTTTTAAAACAGTGGGTAGAGGATTTTAGTGATCTTACTACGGTAAAAAGAGACGAGAAAAATGTAAGAATATTTAGCGCGGAAAACATAGAGTTCTTTAAAAAGATTAAAGCCTATAAAGAAAGAAACATGGATACCCAAACAATTAAACAGTTGCTACAAAACCATTCTGACGGAACATCAAATAATAATGGATTAAATAATCAAGATGTTGCTGAATTAAAAGCAACTCTTTCTAAAATTACATCCTTTATTGAATCGAAGGAAGTTCAGTCAATGATACACATGGATGAGCTGCTTGACAAACTAGAAAAAAATGTAGTTTCATCTGTCACAGATAAAATAACTGAAACAGCGAAGCTCCAAACAGAGGTGGCAAGAATTGAATTTTCAGATCTTCAAGACATGCTTACAAGCTTGGAGGTAACAGCTGAAGCTGAAAGAGAGTCATATAAAGAAGAAGTTCAATATGAAAGGGAAATAGCACAAAAGAAAACAGATGAACGTGAAGAACGTTTCTTAGCGTTTGTAAAGGAACACCAATATAAACAAGAGAGAATGAAGCAAGAAAAAACAGGTGTAGGATTGATAAAACAAATTTTAAGCTTCGCTAGATAAAAGAACAAAAGCGCAAGCGCCTTGCTAGCCCCAACAAGCTTATGACCTCGAGGGGCTAGGCGCTGGAGCTGGATGTCACGCGCTTAACCACATTTTTAAGAATATTGTAGTTTCCTAAACAATGAAAAAGGTTGCTACGATGAGCGACCTTTTTTGAAAGAAAAAAATTTTTTCTTTTGTTTGGTGTCCAGCTCCAGGCGGGCACCTTGCGCTTTTTCTTATGTATTTTCACTAGGATCGATCTTTTTTGTGATTTTAACACGTTTTAGCTTATTTTCTTCAATACTTAAGATTTGGAAATGAAGATGTTGGTATTCATAGGTTTCCTCTTCGTTCGGAAATCGTCCTAATTCTTTGAGTAGAAAACCTGTCAAGATGTCTTCTTGTTCAGGTATCTTTGTTTTAAATACCTCATTTAATCGCCTTAAGGCTAATTTTCCATTACAAATGATATGATAGTCAGTTAATTCTTCAATTAGAATTTCTTCATCCTGGTCTGTTTCATCTTTAATTTCCTGACCGATCATTGCTTCAATAATATCCTCATGACTTATAATCCCTTTAGTACCACCATATTCATCTAGGACAATAGCTAAATGTCTCTGTTTTTTAAGCATTAATTTAAAAACTTTTTCA
>JAPSLU010000365.1 GCA_031180405.1 Bacillus sp. (in: firmicutes)
CATACCAAATCTCATTAGTTTCAACAAACCCCTGAAGATCTTCACCTTCTTGGTCATCAAGTAGATGTTCATCAACACCATAAATGACCAATCCATTAAAGTCCAATCCATTTACAGTTTTCAAAAAGTCTTCAAAAGACTTTGGTAATTCTATATTCCCTAATTTCTCCTGAATCTCCAGCTGCAAATTTCTTATTTCTACATCCGAAACTGGATTCCTTAGTGAACTTCCATATTTCCCTTCTATTTTCTTTATTTCAAACAATAATTCTTTCCACTGGGCCATATCAGCTCATCCCTTCTTTATTTAAATGGTTCCGGTGGGTAAACCTCATCTTCAAACATTGGCCAATTAATCCTCTTACTTTGTGTAGGAGTTAATTCTCTTGTTAGAGAGTTTTGTTCATTGGTAACTGTCTTATGATATGGATCATTTTTAATCAATACCAGGTTAGTGAAATCATTTGTTCCACCATCATCTAAAGGTAAATTGTGATGGACTTGCCATCCTTTTGGATTAAGGCCATCTTTCATTCTGGCAATATCATTTTCATCTAACCCAGCTTTCCGAAGATATTTTACTCTTATCGGATCGTTAGCAAACGTTTTAAGAAAACTTTTCTTAACAGAATTATTAAAGGATTTTCTTAATTGCGCAGTTTCTTCCGGATGTCTTTTTGTGTATATAATCTCTTCTACTTTTACGCCTTTTAAATGGACTTTTTCTCCCTTTAAAGTACCAACAAAGTAATTATCTTTTTCAATTTTATTAGGCTTTGCTCTATACTCTTTATCTGCTAGCTTCTTAATCTGTGTCAAGGGGTTATGAAATACATTGTAAGGTACTGGACCGTGAGCGACACCTCCCACCATTGCAGGAGCTGGTCCTTGTGTATGAAATGAAAGTCCCTGGCCTACCGTCTTGGCTATTGTACCGGCTTTACCAATTCCTTTATCCCCGAGAATACCAATTCCAAGGGAAGTCAGGCCATAGGTAAAGAAGGCTGTCCGGCTTTTGGCATCCCCATTTACAACATCCCGCTCCCAGGCACTGGTGATAGCAGACCATATGTATTTCGGCATATCCAGAACCTGACGTACTTTTCCTATGGGGTCATTTAAAATGCGTAAATAAAACTCCTGGTGCTTCCTTTGATTTTCTAGCAGCTGGTCACGGTTAAACAGCAATTCACTACCTAAAAACAGCGGACAGAACGGTCCCATGATCTTTCGTCCCAGCTCATAGGTAGACTTAAGGCCTTCCAAAGTATCTCCTACAGCTTCAGAAGCCCCCTCAATGGCTCCTTCAACCATATCTTGAAGGAGACTTTGCTCCCTTTGTGGACTAGGATTCGATATTTCATCATGGAAATCCTCCCAGTTAAGAGCTCTTGGCTGATAATCGGCCAAAGATAAGTTGCCGCTTTGGAGCATGCCAGCCATTTTTTTTATGTAGTCTTCCATGTGGTCTAAATTTTTTAAGAGGGGGTCAAGCGCTGCAGTTTCCCGATGGTCAAAGGATTCTAATTTTTCAACTGTTCCCCGGCTTGAGTCCTGTGCATGTATTGATGCTTGGATAAAGCGGTTATCCTCCAGCAGCGGCAGCGGGACAATATCGCTTACGGTTTTTATTACTTCATTTGCTTCTTTAGTTAGTTCAGAGGCGATCTGAAGAGTGTTTCTTAGGCCCAATTGTAGCTCATTCTCAAGGAATTCCTGGCGGATGAATCCTGCAGGAGAAGATTCAAAGTCGTGGATTGTGTTTTCTAGACTGTTTAAATAGGATTGGTAATCTTCAATCCAGGATTCAAAGAATAGTAGAAAAGGCAGGTGGCTTTCCTGGTAGAAGTTTATAATCGACCTGCCGCCATCTCCTTTGAAAGAATCTTCATGAGAGATAAACTCCTTGATGGCCATTTGAACATGTTTAACTTGATTCTTAAGTATATTCAGTTGATTACTTGTCTGTTGGATACCTAAAAGTAAATCTTTCACATCTAATACTTTCAACTTTAATCATCTCCATACTTAAACTGTTCACCTGACAATCACATATTCCACATTTTTCTATTTTTATATTAATTTACTCATTGAACTAGTTGAATAGGGATTTTGATGTGAAAATTTCTTATGTATTGTTCTCTTTTGCAAGCAACGACAAATAACTTATTGAAAATGTATCTAGGCGCTTAATTACTTCTTACAAACTAGGCACTCCCGTATGCTCTCTTCATTTAAGATTTCCTTTAAATCACCGCACCAGTAGTAACTTCCATTCTTTTCTTGATTATTAATAACCTTTTGTTCAAAAAATCTAATATTAATATGAGGACAACTTGCCATATGTAATGTCTTAATTTTAGTTGGTTTATCATCTATAAGGAAATAACCAATTTTATTATTTCTATATTCATTAAATTCATTTATACTGTTAATTTTAATCATTGTTCGCCCCTACTGTTATTTGTGATTACTATATTAACAACGCTGCTTTTATAAAACTAATCTTCTATGTGCTTAACAAACTCTACCTTTTTTTCTTTCAAGTTTGGTTTTGCAATAAAATGAGCATTTTTCCAAGCGAAGGACTGTGTATGAGAATCCGATTTATCCCACCACGCTTCATGTTCATAGGCTGATTTTGGGAGTGTGAACCCTAGAATGTCTTCTACCTCTAAAAAAGTCATTTTGATACTCTTAGTCTTTTGGAACTTTAAAAAATTTTGTAGCGGTTCGTATTTGCTATTTCTGTTACTCATTCTTATCACTCCTTAGGAAAGCTTATAACTTTTAGCTAGATATCATTATATTTCCTTTTGAATATATTGGAAAGGTTGTAAGTCGAACCTCCCCAATTTGATGTAGATCTGCTAAATGACTTGATGTATAAGCCTTTATTGTTTTACTTTTCCTTTATAACCATATCTAGGGAGGTATATTTTGTCACAACAGTCCAAAAAACAAATTACTGAAAAAGATAAGAATATCCTTAAAGCGTTATGTGAGTTATACATAGAAAAGCAGTCAGGTGTAGGGCCATCCGAGATTGGACAAAAAGTCGGAAGAGATAAATACGATGCAGCTGCTTACTGTAATTTATCCTTGAAGAAGTTGATTGAGTTTAATTTAGTTGAGAAACTTCCGGAGGGTAAGTATAGACCGGCGGAAAAAGAATAAGTTTAAAGATCAAAGGTCTCCCTTTGATCTTTATAGGTAGCGACTATCAAAATCAGTTTTAAATAAAAAATATTTCAATCCCAATAAACATAATAAATAAAGCTGAACTAGTTAATATACTTAAGACATGCCGTTTAGATTCCTTCATATACTTTCTTTCGAACAATGCACGAACAAGTAAAATTGCTGATAAAATGACGACAGGATAGTGTGGTTTTAAACCATAATCAAATACAAAGCCAATTAAAAATAAAATTATTAATGCAATTGCAGCAACTGTTATTTCAGTTATTTTATGAGTTTTATTAATGTGTAATTTTCCTTCGTTACTTTTAATATGAAGCTTGTTCTTTAGAATAAAGTACGTAGGCTAAATACTAACATTGGGTAAACATACATGTTAAAATCTCCCCCAACAGTATTTCTCAATTGTATCATAAATACTAACCCCCATTGGATAAAGTATTCATATTATAAAAAATAAGAAAAAATATATCCTTTCCCCTATTTGTAACCAATAAATTAGTCTTTTAAAACACCTGCTCAAAATTATTTCGCTACATTACCCATCAAGGAATGACACCTACCCATCATAAGATGACAGGCGGACCCATCATAAAATGACCCCCACCCGTCAGGAAATGACGGGTTACGCCTATCACGAAATGACGGGCGGGTTTATCCACAAAAAATCCTTGTTTTGGTAATAAGCCCG
>JAPSLU010000366.1:0-1824 GCA_031180405.1 Bacillus sp. (in: firmicutes)
TGAATTTACAAATGATCATGTAGACTATTATGGTATAAAACAGAAAATTTCTAATGGGTGGACACTAATAGGGGTTGTACCAATATCAGAAATTACAGGAGGGTTAACAAAAATCCAGCACCTAATTGTGTTAACTTCTTCAATTTTTGGACTTGTTGCAATCTTTATTGGCTTTATTGTTGCTAATCGAGTGACTAGACCGGTGAAAGACTTAACAAATCAAATGAGATTAGTGGGAAAGGGTAATTTTGATGTAAAAACAAACGTGCAATCCACTGATGAAATAGGAATGATGAGCATGGAGTTTAACAGAATGCTCGATCAGATCATGCACCTGTTAAAAAGGGTTAAAGACGAACAACTTCAAAAGAAAGAAGCAGAATTACGTGCAGTAAAACATCGAATAAACCCACACTTTTTATTTAATACGCTTAGTACAGTTAGGTGGTTAGTTCAGTTTGGGCAAGTAGACCGAGCTAATTCTGCTTTATCAGCATTGTCACGACTTCTAGAGGCGAATATGGGGAAAAAGGGAACTTTTGTAACGATAATGGAAGAAATTGATATTGTTGAAAAATTTGTGAGTATATTACAAATTCGTTATGAGCAAATCTTTCATTTGAAATTAGAGATTGATCATGAAGTTGCTGATTTTTTAATTCCACAGATGTTATTACAACCTATTATTGAGAACGCAATATTTCATGGCATTGTTCCAACTGGTAAGGAAGGATTGCTACAAATCTCTGCTCATAAAGTAGAAAATGGTGTTGAGATTAAGATTCTTGATAATGGTATAGGATTTGAAAAAGATACTTTAAATAAACTTCAACAAAAAAACTTAGACAAAGGTTCCATTGGTATTGGATTATTACATGTTTTTGAATCTGTTAGACTTTACTTTTTACCGGAGTCAAACATTGATATATCTAGCAGTATGGAAGGAACAGTTGTAAAGTTGCTATTAATATCTGAACATAGAGGTGGAAGTCATGTATAACGTAATCATTGTTGATGATGAGCCGGTCATACGCTTTGGGTTAAAAGCCTCTATAAATTGGAAACAAGAAGGATTAAATCTCCTTGGTGATTTCCCAAATGGCAAAGAAGCTCTTAAAAAAATTGAGAAAAATAATGTTGATATATTAATTACTGATATTAAAATGCCAGTCATGGATGGTCTATCGCTTATGAAGAAGGCTTTGGAACTATTCCCGAAAATAAAGGTTATCTTAGTAAGTAGCCATAGTGATTTTGAATATGTCCATGAAGGATTAAAGTATGGAGCAATAGACTATGTGCTTAAACATACGCTTGAACCTGAGGAATTTTTACAAGTTATAAAAAAATGCGTGAATAGAATAAAGGAAGAGAAGGTTACTGAAGAGAAAATCAAGCTCGTTGATCAAACAGTTCTATTACAAGAACGTAAAATAATCGAACATCAACTTAAGAGTTTTTTGCTTCTTGGAAAGGATAGTAATAGTGAAAAGGAACTGAAACAGCGAATATCGGGATCGCACTTCATTATTTATATGAAAATGGTTAATGTTGAAAGAATAGAGGAGGACCTGGGTTTTTTATATAAAAGCCTAATTATTGAAGAGATCCAAGGGTACTTTTATATAAATTTGGAAAGTGGAATTTGTTTTCCAGTAAGGGATAAGGATCTAGTTTTTTTAGTAGAGGATAAAGTTGATCCTGAGTTGTTCATTCAAAATCTTAGGGAAGGTATTTTGAATCAAACTGAAGTTAACTTCTCGTTTGGATATCAATTATTTTCAGATTTAACAGGTATTGAAAAAGCACTTAATCAATGTATTA
>JAPSLU010000366.1:1834-3879 GCA_031180405.1 Bacillus sp. (in: firmicutes)
GTATATCTTCTCCTATAAAGAACCAGAAAGTGATAGTCGATACAATCCTTTAAAGGCTAAAGATTTAAAACAATTTCTTTTTCCTTATGATGAAAGTAAAGTAACGGAGTTGGTGAAGGCAAGAGCAATGCTTTGGGAAGGAGAAATTATTACTCCTGAAGAGATAAAAAATGAATCAAGTTTACTGTTAACAAATTTGTTTATTAAATTGATCGACTTCTCCATATTACAAGTTAAAGTAATGCAGATTAAACAGTCAGATACATTGGATGAGTTGATTCATGTTTTATTATTTCAGATTAAGGATTGTATTCAATTAGTCTCAGACCAACATACTACACTCCATGTAGATAACGAAATTTTAGAAAATGCTTTAAAGTATATTCACAAGCACTTTACTAAAGAGCTTACACTTCAAATGGTAGCTGATCATATTCATATTAGTCGAAATTATTTTAGTATCTTATTTAAAAAACATACTAATCAGAAGTTTATTGATTATGTGATTGACCTACGTATTAAAATGGCTTCTGAGTTATTGAAAAATACAAAACTAAAAGTATATGAGGTTGCTGAAAAGTCAGGATTTAATGATGTGAAATATTTTAGTAAGTTATTTAAAAAAATAACCGGATATTCTCCAGTTGACTACAGAACGATTAACAAGATTTAGATGGAAGGGGGATTGTGAGTTATGCTTTATCGATATCTATTTACTTTTCTTATCACTGTTATGTCCATTTCTTTAGTGGGTTGTAATAACAAAACAATTATCGAGGGCAACAATCAAGTCTATGATGAAGAAACACCAAAAGAAGAAATTATGATTTGGCATACTTATAGCGATGAGGAAACCAAGGTGTTTGAAAACGTCCTTATTCCTTTATTTGAAAAGGAGTATCCAATGATTGATGTGGTTCCTGTTCGGCAATCATATAACGCGCAGCTAAAGTCTGCCATTATTGCAAGAGCATCAACAAATAATCCCCCAGACATAATACGTATGGATATTGCTTGGGTGCCATTTTTTGCTCAACTTGATTTATTATATCCAGTAAGTGATTTTAAAGACTTTGAGAAAAAGAAAGCTATCTTTTACGACGAGCCAATGAAATCCAATTTATATAACGGAGAATATTACGGAATTCCTTTAAACACCAATACAAAAGTAGCTATTTACAATAAGAAGTTACTTGAAGAAGTGGGGCTTACAAAACCACCTAAAACAATGGACGAATTAGTTAGTGTGATTGAAAAAAATGAATACACTATTGGAATAACCGGATTTACGATATGGGAAACATTACATTATTTCTATGGTCTAGGAGGAACTCTCTTAGATCCATCACTCACAAAAGCAACGGGATATTTCAATAGTAATGAAAGTATAAATGCAGTCAAAAAGCTTTTAGAATTTTATAAAGACGGAAAACTTTCACCAAACATTTTTGAAGAAGAGCCAGACACATGGGGTGGAGTCCTATCAGGTAATTATTTTATGATTGATGAAGGACCATGGTTTTATAGTATATATTCAGAAGATGATATTGCTTATATTAATAATAAAACAATCTCATCACCTTTTCCAATAAATAATGGAGAAGGGGCTTTAATGGGTGGAGAAAACCTAGTAATTACAAAAGGCACAAAACATCTTGAGGCGGCATGGACATTTGTGAAATGGATGACAGATGAAACTCCTCAAACAGAGTTAGCTAAAACAGGTCTTATTCCTTCAAATAAAAACGTTGAATTATCAAGATTTTACAAACAATATCCATATTATCAAACTTATTTGGAAGGTCTTAATGAAGCGATTCAAATAATGCCTATAGGTCAGTGGTCGAAAATTGATGAAATCTATACAAAGTATTTTAAAATGATTTTTTCTGGAAGTATAAGTGTTGAAGATGGGTTAAATGAAGCAGCTAAACAAATGGATCAAATTTTGCAAATTGAGAAAGGAAGGTACAAATGAGAAAACACTGGTGGAAAGAAAGCGTCGTGTATCAAATTTACCCAAGAAGCTTTATGGATAGTAATGG
>JAPSLU010000041.1 GCA_031180405.1 Bacillus sp. (in: firmicutes)
ATTATTACTGTTGAGCTTGATGAAGAGCGTTATCAGCATGCTCAAAAACATATAAAGGCTTTAGGGTTAGAAAAACAAATTATCACCTTCTTCGGTGATGCACTATCTCTATCAGAAGAGATTAAGCAACACGGTCCATTTGATGCACTTTTTATTGATGCGACAAAGGCAAAGTACAAAAAATTTTTTGAGTTATACGAACCAATGTTATCTGAAAATGGCATTATTTATTCAGATAATGTTTTATTTAAAGGAACTGTAGCAAGGGATCGTTCGGAATTAAAAACACGGAGACAGCGTACGCTGGTTAGGAAATTAGATGATTATAACAAAATGCTGTCTACCTTAGAAGGCTTTAACACTACGATTATTCCCGTTGGAGATGGAATTGCAGTGACGAAAAAAATGAAATAAATGAGGTGTGAATATGCAAAAACCTGAATTATTAGTTACACCAAAAACGGTAGAGGATATGCTTCCATTAATAAAAGCAGGTGCAGATGCATTTATAATTGGTGAGCAAAGATTTGGCTTACGTCTTGCAGGTGAATTTTCAAGAGAACAAGTGAAACAAGCCATCGATATTGCCCACGGCCATAATAAAAAAGTGTATGTAGCAATGAATGCCATTTTTCATAATGAGGCAATTAAAGCAGTTGGTGACTACTTAGCTTTTTTAAATGAGGTCAAGGTAGATGCCGTAGTGTTCGGAGATCCAGCTGTCTTAATGGTCGCTAAAGAGGTTGCACCAGAGCTCAAGTTACACTGGAACACGGAAACAACAGCGACAAACTGGTATACATGTAACTATTGGGGAAGAAAAGGTGCAAAACGTGCAGTATTAGCTCGTGAATTAAGTATGGATGCGATTATTGAAACAAAAGAGCATTCAGAGGTGGAAATTGAAGTGCAAGTCCACGGTATGACATGTATGTTCCAATCAAAGCGAACCCTATTAGGCAATTATTTTGAATATCAGGGTAAAGCTCTAAAAGTTGAAAACCGTTATGAGGACAAAGAAATGATGTTCCTATTTGATCCTGAAAGGGATAACAAATACCCAATTTTTGAAGATGTTAACGGAACACATATTATGAGTCCTAATGATATCTGTATTATTGATGAGCTTGGAGAAATGATTGATGCAGGAGTAGACTCTTTTAAGATTGATGGAGTACTTCAAACATCAAACTATATACTTGAAGTTACGAAAAAATATAGAAAAGCAATTGACCTATATATTGAAAACAGGGAAGGGTATGAAGAAATAAAGGATTCACTTTTAGAAGAAATAGAAGCAATCCAAGCGAAAAATCGTTCATTAGATACAGGTTTTTTCTTTAAAGAAACTGTTTATTAATCTAATAATTTACATGTATTCACAAATGCAAAAGGAGTGAAAAAAGTGACTACAGTTAAGGATAAAATCTCTTCAATCATTAACGGTAAACGTGTGATAACAAAGAAGCCAGAATTATTAGCTCCAGCCGGTAACTTGGAAAAGCTAAAAATTGCTGTCCATTATGGAGCGGATGCTGTTTTTATTGGTGGTCAGGAATATGGCCTTCGTTCAAATGCAGATAATTTCACACAAGAGGAAATGGCTGAGGGTGTTCAGTTTGCAAATAAATACGGAGCAAAAATATATGTAACAACTAATATTTTTGCTCATAATGAAAACATAGATGGACTTGATGATTATTTAATGGGACTACAGGATGCAGGTGTAACAGGGATTATTGTAGCTGACCCTCTAATTATCGAAACATGTCGCCAAGTGGCACCGAAACTTGAGGTTCATTTAAGTACACAGCAATCACTTTCAAACTGGAAGGCTGTCCAGTTTTGGAAGGAAGAAGGATTAGAGCGTGTCGTATTAGCTCGTGAAACAAGTGCGGATGAAATAAAAGAAATGAAGGAAAAGGTAGATATCGAAATTGAAGCCTTCATTCATGGTGCAATGTGTATAGCGTACTCTGGTCGTTGTACATTAAGTAATCATATGACTGCACGTGATTCTAATCGTGGTGGCTGTTGTCAGTCATGCCGTTGGGATTATGACTTGTTTAAGGTTGAAAACAATAATGAAGTTCCTTTGTTTGATGAAAATGACGCTGCATTTGCAATGAGTCCAAAGGATTTAAATTTAATTGAATCAATTCCTAAAATGATTGAGCTTGGTATTGACAGCTTAAAAATAGAAGGACGAATGAAATCAATCCACTATATTGCGACGGTTGTTAGTGTCTATCGTAAAGTAATCGATGCTTATTGTGCAGATCCGGATAACTTTGAGATTGATTCTGAATGGTTAAAAGAGCTAGATAAATGTGCTAACCGTGAAACGGCTTCTGCGTTTTTTGAGGGAGTTCCAGGGTTCCAGCAACAAATGTTTGGCCAACATAATAAGAAAACAGAGTATGATTTTGCTGGACTTGTATTAGATTATAACAAAGATACTCAAATGGTTACTTTACAGCAACGTAACCACTTCAAACCCGGTGAAACGGTTGAATTCTTTGGGCCAGAAATTGAAAACTTTACACAAACTATTGAGAAGATTTGGGATGAAGATGGAAATGAGCTAGATGCAGCTCGCCATCCGCTACAAATTGTTACATTTAAGGTAGATAAACCTGTCTTCGTGAACAACATGATGCGAAAGGGGTTCTAAGAATAATGGCGAAAAAGCCGGTTGTAATTGGGGTTGCTGGAGGTTCAGGTTCAGGTAAGACGAGCGTGACCAAAGCAATCTACGAGCATTTTAAAGGTCATTCGATCTTAATGCTCGAACAAGATTATTATTATAAAGATCAAAGTCATTTGCCATACGAGCAAAGATTAAACACAAATTATGACCATCCATTTGCTTTTGATAATGACTTATTAATTGAACATCTAAATTCTTTATTGCATCACGAACCAATAAAAAAGCCGGTGTATGATTACAAATTGCATACTAGATCAGAAGATGTTATAGTTGTTGAGCCTAAAGACGTCATTATTCTTGAAGGAATCTTGATTCTTGAGGATGAGCGTTTACGTGATTTGATGGATATCAAGTTGTACGTAGATACGGATGCAGATCTTCGAATTATTCGAAGAATTCTCCGTGATATAAAGGAACGGGGTAGATCTATCGATTCCGTTATTGAGCAATATCTTTCGGTTGTCAGACCGATGCACAATCAATTTATTGAACCAACAAAACGATACGCAGATATTATCATCCCTGAAGGTGGACAAAATCATGTTGCGATTGATTTAATGGTAACAAAAATTCAAACAATTCTTGAACTAAATGCAATTTTGTAATAACATAGCATAGATAAAGTCTACTGTGATCATATTATGTATAGGTAATAAAATTTCTTGTTTTTTATATGAAATTGATTTGCTAAAGTATAAGGGCACATTGTTGCCCTTGCTTTTTTACATACTTTCAAATCAATGATGATTATAACTCCATTACTAGATGCTTCATCTGCTTTTTATTTAAGGATTTATATGCCTACCGTATACATATAGGAAGTACTTATAAAGACAAAATGCATGAAATGACTCAGTACGACGGGAAAGTCTACTAGAAGGAGTGGAACAAACATGGCACAAGAAAAAGTTTTTCCAATGACTAGAGAAGGTAAAGATAAGCTTGAGCAAGAGCTTGAATATTTGAAAACGGTTAAGCGTAAAGAGGTAGTCGAAAGAATAAAGATTGCACGTAGCTTCGGTGATTTGTCTGAAAACTCCGAGTACGATTCAGCAAAGGAAGAACAAGCATTTGTTGAAGGACGTATTACGACGTTGGAGAATATGATTCGAAACGCAAGGATTATTGAGGGAGAGGCTGATACAAGCTCTGTATCACTTGGGAGAACAGTTACTTTCACTGAACTTCCAGATGGTGATGAAGAAACTTACACAATTGTTGGTAGTGCGGAGGCTGATCCTTTTGAAGGTAAGATTTCAAATGATTCTCCTATTGCTAAAAGCTTACTTGGTAAAAAAGTGGGCGATGAAGTAACTGTCCAAACACCCGGTGGAGAAATGCTAGTTAAAATCGTAAATATTAGTTAATAAAAGGTTTATATAAGAAACACCTCGTCGAAAATGATGACGAGGTGTTTTGTTGTTGTTTAAGAAATTATAGGTTACTGTGGTTTAGTGCTCCGACATCCGGTTCTAGCAGTCCTACTTTTTGCAAAAAAAGTAAGATGCCTAGCTGCTCTAGGGTCTAGCGACAATTGAATATGAGACAAACTCTTCTATTCAATTTCATCTTTTTGCACGACTCTGATCAAGGCGCTTGCGTTATTGTTGTTTTGGAATCTATAAATAGCTAAGCGCATAACACCAGCTCATCAAGGCGACTTACGCTTTAGTTCTTTCGTCATTGCTGGATAAGTGACGATAATGTTTAAGCACCATAGGAGGGTTAAAATGAATCCAAATAAGAGGTTAACTTTCATAGGGATTGCTTATTTAGTTCTACTTATATGTATTACATATCGTTTGGCTGATATCCAATTGATTCACACGGAATCCTTCTCAAAAAAAGGAGTGAATCTAGTTCAAGAAAGTGTTAATCAGAGAACGCAAGAGGTGGTCATTGATGATGGGAGAGGACGATTTGTTGATCGTAATGGAAATTCTCTTCAAAAACAAGCAGAGCCGTCGTTGGTATTATTTCCCTTTTTAAGGGAGGTTTCATGGCCGGCAGAAGATCTGTCAAGTATAGTCGGAATTCCAAGTGAGGAATTGAATCGTTTGGTAAGTAACACGAAAGAACCAATTGTTCTCTCTAGTAAGGACGGTGTTAAGTTAACCGATTCAGAATTAGAAAAAATAAATGAACTTGAGATCCCAGGTGTGTTTGGTATTTTTAAGCAAACACAACTAGATGAAACAACTGGAGATCATATCATTGGCATTACTGGGGAAAATGCAGAGGCGCTAAGAGAAAAATATCCAGATCGGACAGATTTATCTTACAAAACAAAAATTGGTGTTACTGGGCTAGAGAAAGCATTTGATGAATTTCTTTTACCCGATGCCGAAACAAAGTTACTTTATCATGTGGATGGTGATGGACATCCTCTGTTTGGTATTAATGTGAAATATATGGCAGATTCCAATCCTTTTTATCCAATTACAGTTGAAACAACAATTGACAAAGAGGTTCAATCTATAGCTGAAGAGGTATTAGAGCAACAAAAAATAGATAAAGGGGGACTTGTCTTGCTTGATATTGAGAGCAATGAAGTATTGGCTATGGCAAGTAAACCGAGCTTAAACCGCGCCCAATCAAGTACGTTAACAAATCATATGCTTCAACCTCTTTTTCCAGGATCAATTTTTAAAACTGTCATTTCTGCGGCAGCAATTGAATATGGTTTAGATGATGCAACTAGACAGTTTAATTGCAACTTAAATTTATATGGAGAAGCTGACGGTGGGCAAGAAGATGGACAGCTTACATTTGAGAGAAGTTTCGCGAAAAGCTGTAATTTTACATTTACAACATTAGCAAAGGAATTAATAGCAGAAGATAATAAGGTAATCGAACAAACAGCTGAAAAATTGGGTTTAATTGGTCCAGTTGGCTGGAGTGGGGAAGTGTTTCATTACGAGAATTTCAAACAATTTCCGAGCGAAAGATCAGGTAATATTTGGAGTGATGAAAAAGACAAAAAAGTCCCAAGAGCTATTGATCAAACAGCTATTGGCCAAAAGGATGTAAAAGTCACACCATTATCAGTAGCAAATATGATGGCAACAATTGCGAGAGGCGGACAGAAACAGCAGGTAAGAATCGTAAAAAATATATTATATAAAAATGGAACCAAAATGTATTCATTTACGTCTAAACCATTAGAAGGAGAAAACCTATCTCCTATAACAGCTGCAAAGCTCCAAAAGCTTCTTCGATTAGTTGTGACAGATCCTGAGGGAACAGGAAGAAGGTTTCAAACATCTCCTTTTGAGGTATCAGGTAAATCAGGTACAGCTCAAACAGGTATGATGAACGAGAAGGGCAATGCTCTGTATAACAAATGGTTTGCAGGCTATTTCCCTTCTAATAATCCTAAGTACGCTCTTGTTGTCGTAGAGATGGATACAACGAGTGCGGAGGCTGGAACAAATGCAGTGTTTTATGACATTGTAAACGAAATGTCTAAAATTGACGAACGAAAAAACTAGTTTAGGAGTAGTAATCTTTTGGTTTTGGATTTATGATACAATCTAGGGTAGAATTAGTTTATTGCTAGAATAAGACTGAAGGTTTAAGGGAAAAAGGAGTGTAGGGCATTGAGTAATAATCAATTTAGCAGCTCTCGATATGAAAAAAGAGATAAAAAAAGAAAAACAAATATTGTTTTAAACACATTAATTGGGATTGTATTAGTACTCATATTTGTTATAGGTTCACAACTTATTTTAGGTGCGAATCAATCAGAAAAAACTGCAAAATACAATGAGCAACCTGACATAAAACTTGCGAGTGAAGAAGATCAAACAGAAGATTCAATGGAAACTGAAGTGGAAGAAACTGAAACGGAAGAAACTGAAGGTACAGAGAAAGACCAAGAGGATACTGAACAAGAGTCACAACAGCAAGCAGGAACAGATGAAAATATGACAGATTCATTTGAACAAGCGACAATAACTGAAGGGGATCCAGGCTCAGGTATTGCTGAAACAATCGAAAATCAAGCATGGGAGCCGGTAGGGACATCTCAATCAGAGCCACATACTGCAAACTATACAAAAGGCTCCCAAGATTGGAATGAAATGACAAAGGCGCTTAGCTATGCAACAGGTATTCCTGAATCAGATATGATCATATGGTTTCTTGGAAATAATGGTGGACCAAATGACGCTGCGGGAACAATTTCGCCTAAGGATCAATCAGCTAAATACAAAGTTTACCTTACATGGGTTGAAGGTAAAGGATGGAAGCCGACAAAGATTGAAAAACTGAATTAAGTTTAAGTAAAAGGGCTTTTCACAGTTCAGCATATGTGAAAAGCCCTTTTTTTCAACACTAACATGTCTAGCAAGCTTCACGTTTTTAACTTGATTTAAAGTGGACAACAGCACTATACAGTCTCTTTCCTTCATCGGTCACAAACATCTGGTGTGATACGGAGTGAACATGTAATAATATAGCTTGATTATGAATGATTTGATCATTGATCTTTTTTTCAAGATCTTTAATGGAGTTTGCTTCAAAAAATTCAATTTTATCTTTTAATATGTCTAATTGAAAAACCATTTAGATACTCCTCTTTAGAATTTTTTCTTGAATAAATAGTACCAAATGAAGATAAGAAAGAACAGAATCAATTATAAAATTATTTATTCGTTGACTGAAAAGCGGATTAGCCTTGCGTTAAATAAATGAAATAGGTAAACTTCTAGTTGGAGACAGGAAGTCATGTAGATTTAGACCTACAAGGATATACATATGGAAGGATGAATGAAATGAAAATTGCGATTATTGGAGCGATGGAAGAAGAAGTAACCATCTTAAGAGATCAGTTAGACAATCAGGAACAACAGATTATTGCTGGGAGCGAATTTACAAGTGGAGTATACAATGGAGTGGACATTGTCCTTTTAAAATCTGGAATTGGAAAGGTGAATGCTGCTCTTAGTACAACATTGTTATTAGATCGCTATAAACCAGATTATGTGATCAATACAGGTTCAGCAGGTGGATTCCACTCATCATTAAACGTTGGTGACGTTGTAATCTCAACTGAAGTTCGCCATAATGATGTGGATGTCACGGCTTTTGGGTATGAGTATGGACAAGTACCTGGTTTGCCAGCAGCTTATTTACCAGATACAAAGCTAGTAGATATTGCCGTTAAGAAAGCCGAGGAAATTACTGATATTCATGTAGCTAAAGGATTAATCGTAACAGGCGACTCATTTTTAAATGACCCAGTAAAAGTCGATTTTATTCGAAGTAAGTTTCAAGATCTTTATGCAGGTGAAATGGAAGCTGCTGCAATTGCACAAGTTTGTCATCAGTTTGAGGTTCCGTTTGTTATCATCAGAGCATTGTCAGATATTGCTGGTAAAGAATCTAATATTTCATTTGAACAATTTTTAGATCAAGCGGCAAAGCATTCAGCTGAATTAGTATTAAAGATCGTTGAAGCGATCTAATATTAGATATGACTTAAATGTGAGGGATGATCTCACTATTTAAGTCATTTTTGTTTAATAAATTCCCTTATTGGTTTAATTTACTTGGTTAATAGTCTACTAGTCTGTGGTATTTTGTATATATAACACGTTTAGTAGGTGATTTGATGAATAAAAAAACATTACAGGCGCTCACAACTGATTTTAAAAATTATGCGTTTATCCTTTTAGCAGCAAGTGTGTTTTTATATATAGGTGTTGTATTACCAGATCAAGGAAAAGAAACAACTAATGATATTGTTCTAATGCTCACAACTGTCGTATTCTTAGCTGGAGCGTTCGTAAGCTTTCAAATGTCATTGAAATTTAAAAAGCAATTAGATGATACAAATAATTAATAGTATATTTTATAAGCCATCCCTTATCCGTATGGGATGGCTTATTTTTGTATGAAACGAATAACTTCCTAATATCTAAAGGATGTGTTCCAGGCAACCCAAGCAAGTAATCGCTTTTAATTATCAGAAAATATAGAATTTAAAAAAACCGGTTTACAGAATTGGAAGGTATGGATATAATTACCATTGTAGTAGTAAATAATTTAAAGGAGGTCGAAGATCATGAACAAGCGAACTAATTCACATGATGACAATTTAATTATTCTTTTCGACCAAATTGGTGTACGATAATTATTTACTTACAACAAATTTATTTTTTTAAGTAAACACACGCCACATGTCGATCTGAAACCCTTGTGGCGTTTTTATATGGCTATTCAAACACGCTACAGGTTGCCCTGTGGCGTGTTTTTTGTGATGAGACTATTCGAACATTCTTATCTCTAAGAAGTCCTCTATAGATTTGGCAATCTGTTTTGTAAATCGACAGTTGTTGAATACTTTTAAGGAGGTGATACACATGACAATTAACTTATTTTTTATTACGCTGACACTTTCTATTTCAAAAAGAAAGCAATCAAAAAATGATGTTCAACGTAATCAGGAGATCCAAAGAAGAATGGACGAAGTTAAAGAGAAGCAATTTGAAATTTTTCGTAACATGTAATCAAAGAGTTCATAAAAAATACTGGAGGCGATGAATATGTTGAAAATTGAATTATTACTACATTTAGTTGTTGAGAAGGACACAGCCTAGCTATACTTATTAAAAAATGAAAGAAGGACGCAACTATGCGTCCTTCTTTTTCATTTTTCTTTCAATCGATTACGCTTTTCCTTTTCAGCACGGTAAAACTCATGGAACATTTTCATTAGAGCACGTTTTTCAATTCTTGATACATAGCTTCTTGAGATACCTAGTTCTTTTGCAATTTCCCGTTGTGTTTTTTCTTTCTTCAAATCAAGCCCAAACCTACCAACGATGACTTCTCTTTCTCTTCCGTCCAAGATATCAATATATTCCTTCACTTTTTCTAATTCCATATTTAGTTGAATCGTATCAATTACATCTTCAGTTTCAGACTTTAAAACATCAATTAAGCTAATTTCATTTCCTTCTTTATCTTGACCGATCGGATCATGTAGGGATACATCTTTTTTTGTCTTTTTTAACGCTCGTAAATGCATTAGTATCTCATTTTCAATACATCTCGCTGCATATGTTGCGAGTTTAGTTCCTTTACCCTGTGAATAGCTTTCAATCGCTTTTATTAAGCCTATTGTTCCAATTGATATAAGGTCTTCTGAGTCTTCACCAGTATTTTCAAACTTTTTAACAATATGAGCGACGAGTCGCAAATTATGCTCAATCAAAAGGTTTCTCGCATACTCATCACCCTCAGACATTCTTTGCAAGTACTTTTTTTCGTCTGTTGCAGACAAAGGCTGTGGAAAGGCATTGTTTTTAACATATGATACTAAAAACACTAATTCTTTTACAAAAAAACCTAGTGCTGTTATGAGCCCTGTCATACCTCCACCTCCACTGAAACTTTATGTAGGCATGTGCCTATAAGTCATGTGTATGTGATTGGTAGCTTGTTTGTGTCTGTACACATGAAAGAACCTAAATAAGTTTTTCTTTTCAAAAATAAGATCCTCTCATTTTTTTGTTTCGCTTTGCAACAAGGGAAACAAAAGGCACAATAAATAAACTTAAACATATGTAACGTTTATTTAAGATTTTGGACGAAGGTAGGATACCAGCCTAATCGTTTACTGGGAAAAATACATAGTTATATAGAAGAACGAATAAAAATTGGGAGGAAAAAGTTGATGTATGGATATTCACCATATTGTCCTACACCATATCCGTATTATCCTGTAGCTGGTAGTACGGGATACGGCTATTGGTATGCGTTTATTGTTGTCCTATTAATTTTGTTATTAGTTATAGGCGGGGGTTATTATTACTACAATCATTACCGTTAGTTTTCAGTCATATGGATAGGCTCTCAGTTCTTGCTGAGGCCTATTTAAGTTGTAGTAGGGGAAATAATGATAGTGGTGCTTATGAACAAATGGTATAATAACATTCACAAATTAGATGTTACATAGTTATTAGGAGATTAGTGTAAAATCAGAATGGACAAAATATTAATAATAAAAAAAAGCCGTCTGGCGACATGTTATAGCTTAAGAAGAAGCCTTTAACACATGTCCCAAAGAACGGCGCTTAATTTCAATCATAATTAATTTTATGAAATCATCATGTAGTTTCATTTCGATTGCTTTAAAGTAGGATTCAATAAGTAATTCGTCAGAAAGTTTTCGCATAAAAAATGGCCAAGTAGTTGGCTCTACACCTCCTAACATTTACATCGTCTTATTTGCTCTAGGCATGTGCTCGTCGCCAAATGTTTAGCGCTTTGTGCTTCTCTAAATAAGACATCTAAAAATGTTATATTTTGTTATTAAGTTAAATCTAACATGAATAATATGTGAGAACAACCGTTCTGTTATCCACAATAAACGGTGGATAAATTGTGGGTATGTTGTTTATAAGGTTATTTAAATGAGGTATTACAAGGTGGATAATGTGTATAATATTATCCACAACTGTTGAGAGAAGTCGCAAATTGTCGAAAAGTTTTTAGAATTATTTAGGTCAAATTTTCATATACTTTAATTTTGTTTTGAAAGTATCAAACAAATTCGATATGATGTAAGTTGGCAAAAAAATGATAATGAGGTGTTAAAACTCATGCTACAGTTATTTTTACCTGGTGATTATGTGAAAAGTATTTTTCAGATTTCTCCAACGGAATTAAAAGATAGCGGAATAAAAGGAATTATTACAGACTTAGATAACACTCTTGTAGAATGGGATCGTCCAGAGGCAACACCCCAATTGATTGAGTGGTTTAAAGAAATAAAGAAACTTGATATGAAGATAACCATTGTTTCTAATAATAATGAACATCGAGTGAGAGCATTTTCTGAACCACATAATATCCCTTTTATCTACAAGGCGAGAAAGCCTATGGGGAAAGCATTTTTAAAAGCTGTTAAAGAGATGAACTTAAAAAAAGAAGAAGTAGTAGTCATAGGAGATCAGCTTTTAACAGATGTATTAGGTGGGAATCGGAATGGATTTCAAACGATTTTAGTCGTTCCTGTTGCATCAACAGATGGATTCTTTACTAGAATAAATCGCAGAATAGAACGTAAGATTATGGCAAACTTGAAGCGTAAAGGTATGATTCAATGGGAGGAATAAAACGTGTCTGAACAGCAATTTTCGTGTATAGGATGTGGTGTTTCAATACAAACACAAGATCCTGAGAAGCTTGGATATGCTCCAGAAAGTGCATTAGAAAAGGAAGATATTATTTGTCAAAGATGCTTCCGATTAAAAAACTATAATGAAATTCAAGATGTTTCACTAACTGATGATGATTTTTTAAAGATTTTACATGGTATCGGAGAAACAAAAGGGTTAATTGTGAAAATTGTTGATATATTTGATTTCAGTGGTAGCTGGTTACAAGGAATCCAACGCTTTGTAAAAGGAAATCCCATTTTGTTAGTGGGAAATAAAAGTGATATCTTACCCAAATCAGTAAAAAAGCAAAAATTAATTAACTGGATGAAAAGGGAAGCAAAAGAATTAGGTCTTCAACCGATTGATGTTTGCTTAGTAAGCTCCGCAAAAGGACATGGCATTAAAGAAATTGCTGAGTTAATCGATGAATATCGAAATGGACAAAATGTATATGTTGTAGGCTGTACGAATGTAGGGAAATCAACATTCATTAACAGAATGATTAAAGAAGTAGCTGGAGTAAATGATGTGATTACCACATCACATTATCCTGGTACAACATTGGATTTAATTGAAATCCCTTTAGATAATGGTGCCTCATTATATGATACACCTGGTATTATCAACCATCATCAAATGGCCCATTATGTGGATAAGCGTGATTTAAAGCTACTCAGTCCAAAAAAGGAAATTAAACCTAAAGTGTTTCAACTAAATGAAGAGCAAACATTATACTTTGGTGGTCTTGCTAGATTAGATTATGTATCTGGTGGAAGGGAAGCACTTGTATGCTATATACCAAATGAATTAACAATTCACCGTACGAAGCGTGAAAATGCTGATATTTTATATGAAAAACATGCTGGCGAACTCTTAACACCACCTAGAAAAGAAGACGTAGAGACATTCCCCAAGTTAATCCCTCATGAATTTACAATTAATGAAGGGAAAACAGATGTTGTCTTTTCAGGTTTAGGATGGGTTACAGTGAATAATCCAGGTAAAAAAGTTGTTGCTTTTGCACCAAAGGGAGTAAATGTTACACTGAGAAAATCGTTAATTTAATAGGGAGAGTTGAGTATGGGGAATTTATATGGACTGATCGGATGTCCTGTTGAGCATTCGATGTCACCCGCTATTCACAATGATGCATTTCAAGGGAAGAACCTGGACGGACATTACCATGCTTTTCATGTGGAGCCTGATAAATTAAAGGAATCTGTTGAAGCACTAAAGGTACTATCTGTAAAAGGATTTAATGTTACGATTCCACATAAAATTTCTATCATTCCATTTTTAGATGAATTACATGAAACAGCAAAAATTGCCGGTGCTGTTAATACTGTAGTAAACGAGAATGGACGTTTAATAGGACATAATACAGATGGTAATGGCTATGTAGAATCTTTAAAAGAAGTAGTAAATAAGCCGATTGCACAACAAAAGATATTAATTATTGGTGCAGGTGGTGCTGCGCGAGGAATTTACTTTACTCTCACACACCAAGGCTGTCAGGAAATTGATCTTTGTAATCGTACAATTTTAAAAGCCGAAGAGCTTATTAATGAATGCCCATTTGCAAATATGAGTCAGGCTTTGACAATTCAAGATGCGGAAGAAAATATTGAAAAGTATGACATCATTATTCAAACAACAGCTGTAGGTCTTCATCCTAATGTTGATCAAAAGCCACTATCGCTACAACGTGCTAAAAAGTCAGCAATTGTAAGTGATATTATCTATAATCCAATTCAAACAGCTTTATTGAAAGAAGCTAAAGGCTTAGGGTTAACAGTTCATACAGGTGTAGGAATGTTTGTGCATCAAGCTGCACTTGCATTTGAACTTTGGACTAAACAAGCCCCATCAATTGAAAAAATGTCACAAATTGTTTATAACAAACTAGGAGGTACACCATGTTAACAGGTAAACAAAAACGTTTTTTACGTTCTGAGGCTCACCACTTAAATCCAATTTTCCAGGTCGGTAAAGGTGGAGTGAATGAGAATATGATAAAGCAGTTATCAGATGCACTTGAAGCTCGTGAGCTTTTTAAAGTGTCAGTGTTGCAAAATTGTGAAGATGACAAAAATACAGTCGCAGAGGAGATCGTAAAGGGAACTGGTGCAGAGCTTGTCCAAATTATCGGGAATACGATTGTATTATATAAAGAATCGAAAGAAAATAAACAAATCCGTTTACCTAATTAATGAGTAAGGGGGAATATGGAATGGCGAAAAAAATTGGTATTTTAGGCGGTACCTTTGACCCACCGCATTTAGGTCACCTACTAATTGCAAGTGAGGTACAACATGCTTTGCAATTATCTGAAATATGGTTTATACCTAACCAGATTCCTCCTCATAAACAAAGTGAGCATTTTACTGAAAGTCAACATCGACTTAATATGTTAAGAATTTCCATTCAGGATTACTCACAATTTTCGATTAATACAATCGAATTAGAGAGACAAGGTCCATCCTATACATATGATACGTTAAGGTTGTTGCGTGAAGAATTTCCTGAACATACGTTTTATTTTATTATTGGAGCAGATATGATTGAATATTTGCCAAAGTGGTATAAAATCGATGAAACAATTAAGTTAGTAAGCTTCGTTGGGGTCAAAAGAAGTGGATACAAAACAAATACCACTTATCCAGTGATTGAAGTTGAAATTCCTCAGTTTGAGGTATCTTCAACGATGTTAAGAGAGCGTTTAAGAACAAACGGGAATACTGCCTTTCTTCTTCCAGACGATGTGAAAAGATATATAGAGGAGAATCATTTATATGGAACGTGAAGCAGCCTTAAAGATTGTAGCGGAACAAATTACAGAGCATCGTTATGTCCATACATTAGGTGTCATGGAAACAGCAATTCATCTTGCTCAATTATATGGGGGAGATGTGAAGAAAGCGGAACTCGCAGCAATCTTTCATGACTATGCAAAATTCAGACCGAAAAAAGAAATGAAGAAAATTATTGAAGATCAGGAAATGCCACGTAAATTATTAGAGCATAATAGTGAGCTATGGCATGCACCAGTTGGAGCTTACTTAGTAAAGAAAGAAGTGGGAATTGAAGATAAAGAGGTATTACGTGCGATTAAATATCATACTTCTGGTCGGCCAAACATGACACTGCTTGAAAAAATCATTTATGTGGCAGACTATATAGAACCCGGTAGACATTTTCCTGGTGTAGAAGAGGTAAGAGAACTTGCTGAAGCTAGCTTAGACCAAGCTCTACTAAAATCACTTCAAAACACGATTATGTTTTTACTCAATAAAAATCAAGCTATTTATCCAGATACATTAAAAACTTATAATTCATTAGTATTAAAAGGAGGAAAAACAAGTTAATGACAGGTAGAGATATTTTAACAATTGTAGCAAAAGCAGCAGACAGTAAACGTGCAGAGGACATTATTGCTCTTAATATGAATGGAATTTCCTTAATAGCCGATTATTTCCTTATTTGCCATGGTAATTCGGATAAACAAGTACAGGCTATTGCAAGAGAGATGAAAGAACAAGCAGAAGAACAAGGGCTAAATGTGAGAAGGCTAGAAGGCTTTGATGAGGCGCGTTGGATTCTAATCGATCTTGGTGATGTTGTAGCACATGTTTTCCATAAAGATGAAAGAAGTTATTACAATCTTGAACGCCTATGGGGAGATGCTCCGATTGAGGATCTTGTAAGTGAGCTAGAGCAATGATTTATCAAGGCTTTGCCTATATTTATGATCAACTAATGAAAGACGCTCCCTATGAACAATGGGTGGATCTAATTATAGATTCGATCTCACGTTATCATCAGGGAGCGACGAAATTGTTAGATGTCGGCTGTGGGACAGGTGAAATTGCTGTTTTATTAGCGAATAAGCAATTAACAGTTACAGGTGTTGATCTTAGCGAGGATATGCTAGCTGTTGCTCAATCGAAAGCAGCTAGCAACCAAGTTAACATATTATTTCTTCAACAGGATATGCGTTATCTAACAGGATTCTCTGAACCATTCGATGTGGTAACGATATGTTGTGATTCGCTTAATTATTTAGAAACAAAAGAAGATATACAATTAACTTTCCAAGCGGTACATGCACACCTTGAGACTAACGGTTTATTTATTTTTGATGTTCATTCTATACACAAAATTCAAAATGTATTTGCAAACGCAACATTTGCAGATCAAGATGAGGATGTTAGCTTTATATGGAACTCCTTCTTAGGAGATGAACCGAATAGTATCGAGCATGATATGACATTCTTTGTTAAAAGAGAAGACCTTTATGAACGGTATGATGAGCTGCATTATCAACGTACCTATTCAATAGAGGATTATTCAATGTGGTTAAAAGAAGCTTCTTTTGATATCTTGAAAATATGCGGTGATTTTCAACTGGAAAATATACCAAATACAACAACCGAAAGAAACTTCTTTATATGTAAAAAAAGGTGAGCTCTTATGAGTTCACCTAACTATAAATAGAAATTTAAAAATTTTAAAAAATAAAGGATTTTATCATGTCTTTAAAGAATTACTTATTCGGTATTTTATTAAACTGTACAGACACTTCTTCGAGATCTTCATAAAACTTCTGATGTGTTGCCTGAAAAATCTTTTCGAACATATCTCCAAGATCATCTTCTAACACTTTAATTCCCTTACCTGTCACTCCACCTTTCACACATACCTTTTCCTGTAGGGTAGGCAAGGTGTATATTTCGGTCTCTAGTAATTTCCCCATTCCAATAATCATTTCACTTGCCAATAGAACAGCATGCTCCTTTGTAATAGTTGTCTCACTAACAGCCCCATCAACAAATCGTTGAAGAAGGTAACTGAAAAACGCGGGTCCACAACTGACAATATCAGAAGAAACTCTTGTGATATCATCCTCAATTTGGACTGGATTAGAAATTTGTTCAAACATTTCTTCTATTGTTCTTTGTGTATCTTTATGGCATGAATTTCCAAAGGTAAGTAAGGAAACGCCAGCAAACGCACGGTTTGTAATGCTCGGTATAGCTCTCGCTACTTGACATTTAACTAGG
The DNA here is from genome assembly GCA_031180405.1 of Bacillus sp. (in: firmicutes). Taxonomy (GTDB): domain Bacteria; phylum Bacillota; class Bacilli; order Bacillales; family Bacillaceae; genus Metabacillus. The sequence goes on from JAPSLU010000041.1 coordinate 16,941, forward strand.
GATTCTAGCTGTTCAACATTGATAGGGCTCGTAATCGATATGATGCATTTGTTTGGTGTTAAAAGATTTTCCAGTTTTTTCAAAAGGGGGTAGATATCTAATGGTTTTATACAAATAAAAATTAAATCAGAACGCCTTACGACTTCTTCTGCAGTATCAAATACATTCGCTTTAGGATAATTCGCCTTTATTGCTTCAGCTTTTGAGTTTGTTCGATTTGTCATATAAATGAATGAGGGTCTAATTGCACCCGACTCAATAAATGATTCGATCAAAATTCTACCCATGTTTCCTGTTCCAACAAAACCTACATTCAAAGTGTATCCCCTCCTTAGAATGCAATTCTCTCATACACGATATGTCTTGAAATTCCATTTTATGATTAATTAATAAGGAGTTTATCACATGGTTAACCTGAAAAGTTACAAAAAATGGATCGTTGTCATTACCATTTTATTACTTTTAGTTTGTTTTTATTATTCATTTATGAAAGAACCGGAACCATTGGATCAAGTTAAAACAGAAGAAATGATTCCATTAGATATAGAGAAAGCTCCTGCAGTTAAAACAGATGAAGTTGACCTAGAAGAGGACAATTCTTCCATTGTTATTGATATTAAAGGTGCAGTACAGCATCCAGGCGTATATGAGGTTGGGGTGAATGCAAGAGTATTTGAGGTAATTGAAATGGCTGGAGGACTTAGTGAAAAAGCGGATGAATTAGCTATTAATTTAGCATCTTCTCTGCAGGATGGAATGGTTGTTTATATTCCTTTTCAAGGAGAAACGGAAGAAAATCAATACATTAACCCAAGTGCAGTTGAAGAAACAGAACATACAACTGTGAATATTAATCTGGCATCAAGTGAAGAACTTCAAACATTATCAGGTATCGGACCAACTAAAGCAGATGCTATTATTGCATACCGTGACGATAATGGTCCATTCACATCAATAGATGGACTTCTCGAAGTAACAGGAATCGGAGAAAAATCCCTAGAAAAAATAAGAGAGGAAATCTCGATTAAATAAGGGACTTTACAAAAAGTTTAAATTGACGAATATTTAGTATTATAGATACACTAAAGAAAGAAAATGTCGAGTGGGGGTATAACATCATGGGCCGTATTCCTTGGAATCAGTATTTTATGTCACAAAGTCATTTATTAGCTCTAAGAAGCACTTGTACTAGATTAGCTGTCGGAGCAACCATTGTAAGAGATAAGCGGATTATAGCAGGTGGATATAATGGATCAATAGCAGGTGGAGTTCATTGCTCAGACGAAGGCTGCTATGTTATTGATAACCATTGTGTTCGAACAATTCATGCTGAAATGAATGCTCTTTTGCAATGTGCTAAGTTTGGAGTTCCAACAGAGGGTGCAGAAATTTATGTTACACACTTTCCGTGTTTGCAGTGTTGTAAAGCGCTTATACAAGCGGGTATCAAAACTGTATACTACGCAGTGAATTATAAAAATCATCCCTATGCAGTGGAGCTTTTTGAACAGGCGGGTGTGAAGGTTGAATTTGTTGAGTTAGAAAATTCATTAAGTGAAACAAATGGTCAAGATAAAAAGGAATTTATTTTTGATTTACTTAAAAAGTTGGAAGAATTGGATGCCGATCACGAAGAGGTACAAGCCCTGCGAATAAGGGCTGAAAAATTCCTTCATAGCTAGTCAAGTAAGAAACTTTAATGAGTTTTTTGACTTTTACTTGGTCAAGCAATAATGGAATGCTAATTCTTCCATTTTGCTTGACTATCTGTATGTCATTTTTCTTCAAAAAAAATTATAAGAGGTGTAGCCCTATTAAAGGTTATTTACTATTCCTAGCAATAGCAGCTTGCTTATCAATAGCGATGTGTCGGTTCAACTACCATCCGCTCTCACTCTTCTTCATTCTCCTGTTTCTACTTTATGTTTTAATCAAATTCCAGCCAATTCAATTGTTTTTTGTTATCATCACGATCCTTCTGTTTATTTTCGTTTACTCGATGACAGAAAATAATAATCATACAGAATTATCTGAAGGCAAATATGAAGTTCAAAGTCAGTTAATATCAGCTCCTGTTATAGACGGTAATCAAATGAGGGGTACGGTTAAAAACGAACAAAAAGAAAAATTAACCTATAGTTATACAATCAAAACATTAGAACAGAAAAGTGTATTAATGAAATTGAAGCCGGGAGATATTTGCTTCTGTGATGGAGAGTTACGAAAGCCTAAAGCTCCCACGATGCCAAATGCATTTGATTATAAACAGTATCTATATGACCATCACATCCATTGGCAATTCAAAATAGAAAATATTGAGAAATGTTACTCGCCAGATCGATTGGATCCACTAGCGTTTATACAACTCATTAGAATGAATGGACTAAAGATAATTGAACTGCATTTTCCACATTCATCTGAAGGTGTTGTACAGGCTTTACTGTTTGGTGAGCGCGGGTTGATTGATGAAGAAGTGGAGAAGGCATACCAAGCCTTAGGGATCGTCCATTTATTAGCCATATCAGGTTTACATGTTGGTTTATTGGTCGGGGGAATTTACTATCTAATGATTTATTGTGGTGTTACTCATGAGAGAACAAGAATGGTGTTTCTCATTTTGTTACCGATTTATATGATTTTAACTGGTGGTTCACCATCTGTAATTAGAGCTTCAATTATGGTTATCCTCTATTTTATCATAAAAATGATTAACTTAAAGGTTCCTACAACTGATGTCATAGGCTTTACTTGCTTACTTTTACTATTCATAAACCCCTATTATCTGTTTCAGGTTGGTTTTCAATTATCGTATATTGTAAGTCTTGGTTTGTTACTTTCTACAAAATTGATCGGTCTTTATAAGGGCTTTTTAGCCAAATTAACCATTGTTTCACTTATTGCCCAATTATGCTCGATCCCCCTTTTAATGTATCACTTTTTTGAGATATCCCTCATTAGCTTACCTCTAAATATGATGTTTGTCCCTTTCTATTCTATTTTTGTTTTACCACTTTCCATAATAGCTACGGTTCTTATTTTTCTCATTCCACCACTAGGTAGCATTTTTGTCTTTTTGTTAAACCTCATTTTGTCATACTCCGATATATTTGTGTTGAACGTGATAAATCTTCCGTTTTCTACTTTTGTAACAGGCAGACCTTCCATTATATTTATTCTACTTTACTGCTTTGGAATGTACGGTTTGCTTCTTAGGTTAGAACAAAAATCTAATTTAAATAAAATGTTAAAACCGGCTAGTTTTCTTATTATCCTCTTTATTATCCAAACTCTCTTACCTTCCATTAATCCATTTGGAAAAGTAATGTTTATAGATGTTGGTCAAGGAGATTCGGCTCTAATTCAACTTCCATACAATAAGGGTGTTTATATTATTGACACGGGTGGAACCATCTCCTATCAAAAAAAGGAGTGGGAAACCTCACGAAATTCTTACTCTATTGCCGAAAGTGTAACCATCCCGTATTTAAAATCAATGGGTGTCACAAAAATAAAGGGACTTTTTCTTACACATGGTGATTTAGATCATATTGGAGAGGCAATCTCATTGATGAATCACCTTGATATAAAAGAATTGATTGTCCCAAAAGGCTTTGTTCGAGGTGAGTTGGAAAAGGAAACCATTGAAAAAGCAATAAACCAAAAAATGGATGTAAAAGTTGTTAGCTCTGGTGACCAACTGCATAGTGACGATTTAACTTTTTATGTACTATCACCATATCGATTAACTGATAGTAAAAATGATGACTCTTTAGTGTTATGGGTTAAAATAGGGGGACTGAAATGGTTATTTACAGGTGACGCAGAGTTAAAGAGTGAGAAATTAATATTAAGTCAATATCCAGACCTGAAAGCTGATGTCCTAAAGGTGGGGCACCATGGAAGCAAAGGTTCCACTTCTGAGGAGCTGCTAGACACTTTGTCGCCTTCTTATGCCGTTATTTCCGCCGGGTATAAAAATCGTTATCAACATCCTCATAATGAGGTAATGGAGAAGCTAATGAGTAGAGATATATCGATTCTCAGAACGGATCATCATGGGGGTATTTTATATCAATTTAAAGGAAATGATGGAACCTTTTCAACACATCCTCCATATATTGAAGTAAAGTGATCAACGAAAAAAGAGACTGCCATGAAGCAGTCTCTTATGTAGTCGAACGTGATTAAGTGGCAATTAATTTAACAACAGTAGCAATAATGAAGATTGTCGCAAAAAATCCAAATGAAGCAATAAATCCTACACCTGAATCGACGGCATCATTACGCTTACTTTGGACGTTCTTTTCAAATTCGTTCACTTTTACCCCTCCTATATCATTTTTAGTATAAGCGATTACACTAAAAAAATCTACATCATCTTCTACTTCTATTTAATAAAGGCTATTCTTTCCATTGTTACCTCGAATGCTCACAAATAAATTGATTTTTATTGGCTAAAATAAGCATGACATTGGGGTATCGTTTCAAATTCAGGTTACCTAGGCCCTGAATCGAAACGTTCACATAGATAAAGGGGAATTGAGGTGAATCTCAGTTCCCCTATATTCATTTTAGACAAAACGATCATCATCTTGCAAATTGAATTTGATATTCATGCTTGCCAAAGCGATGGTTTCATTTTACGATTGATGAAGTGAAATGAACGATTGGAGTAATAATCATGATTTTTGATGTATGGAAGGATATTCAAAAGAAAAAATTGCAACCTGCTTATTTGCTTATAGGTGAGGAAGCTTTTTTAATGCAAGAAACACTGCGACACATTGTACAAGCTTCTTTGCTTGATGAGGAGAAGGATTTTAATTTATCCATTTATGATATGGAGGAAACTGCTGTTGAAACGGCACTAGAGGACGCAGAAACGCTGCCATTTATGGGAGATCGACGTGTTGTTGTAATGAAAAACCCTATTTTTCTAACAAGTGAAAAGAAGAAAGAAAAAGTGGAACATCGAATTGAGAAACTCGAGGAATACATAAATTCGCCTGCACCATATACTGTTGTTGTCTTAGTTGCACCATATGAAAAATTGGATGAACGAAAAAAAATTACAAAGCTTCTTAAGAAACAAGCAACAGTGATCGAAATGAAATCTCTTTCTGATTCTGAAGCAGTGAAGTGGATGGAAAATGTTGCTCAGGAAGCAAAAGTTGAGATAGCAAAGGACGCTTTGGATCAATTGCTTATACTAACTGCAGGAGATTTAATGGTCATTCATCAAGAGTTACAAAAATTAAGTACGTATGTTGGTGACAATGGTATAGTGACGGTAGAAACAGTTAATCTACTTGTTGCTCGAACACTTGAGCAAAATATTTTTGATCTCATAGACCATGTCATTCATCGAAGAAGTAAAGAAGCGTTGCAAATTTTTTATGATTTATTAAAAAATAATGAGGAGCCTATAAAGATTCTATCTCTGTTAGTTAATCAATTTCGACTTATTTTACAAGTCAAAGAGTTATCTACAGTGGGGTATGGTCAACAACAAATTGCTTCAACTGTAAAAGTTCATCCGTTTAGGGTTAAATTAGCATTGCAACAAGCAAGATTATTTCAAACGGAAGAACTAGCTACCATATTGATGGAACTTGCAGAAGCAGACTATGAAATGAAAACTGGAAAGAAAGATAAACAGCTGTTATTGGAATTGTTTTTATTAAAATTATTTAATCAGGAAGAACAAAAGCGCAAGCGTCATAATTAACTCCGGTAACCATAAACGATTTGGAATAGACTGCATTACTGTGTTCTCTTCCTTCACTTAATTGGTTATGACCTTGAGGTAGCCATAACTACTTAAAAGTGCATATTTTATATTTCTTGAAAACAAAAAAAACGATCCTAAACGGATCGTTTTTTCGTATAAGAAAGAGTCGTATATGGTAGCAAGTAGCAACTAAACCACTCTTTCTTGTTATTATGCAGTTAATCCGTTAACACTTTTAGCTAAACGAGATTTGTAACGAGCAGCAGTGTTTTTGTGTACTAAACCGCTTTGTGCAGCTTTATCAATTTTGCTGTTTGCTTCAACTAGTGCAGTTTTTGCATTATCAGCATCATTGTTTAAAACTAGTGCATCTACTTTTTTAATAGCAGAACGCATTGCTGATTTAATAGCAGAGTTATGTGCATTACGCTCATTGCTAGTTTTTACGCGTTTGATTGCAGATTTAATATTTGGCATATCTTTCACCTCCTAAGAAGTAAATCGAGATCTATTTTACTCGACCATTTCCTTTACATGAACAAAAGATATTCTATCAAAGAGCTATCCATATTGCAATACTAATGTAAAGGAAAATACATTGAAAGCAAATAAAATTTAATTCAATTCCGTTTAGAAACAGGATATTGGGGATTTATGAGAATGTTTCCTTTTGTTAATGGCAAGGATAAGAAGTAGGAATGAATGTGGGAGGTTATAGTGATGGATAAGTCATTAGACTTAAGTGAATATTCAGTTCGAACAGACCTGGCGGTTGAAGCCAGGGCTATGGCACTTGAGCAAACAGAAGTAGAAAATACATCTGAGATAACTGGAGTTATCATTAAAGAATGGGAAGAAGAAGGAATTGGTCTATCTTCGTTAGAGATCGATGAAGAGGGATCAAAAATTGTTGGGAAAAAACCCGGAAAATACTTAACTCTTGAAGTACAAGGAATCAGGCAAAAGGATACAGAGCTTCAGGAGAAAGTAATTGATGTTTTTGCAAAACATTTTAGTCAATTTTTATCAGACCTCAACATCCCAAAAGATGCGAGCTGTTTAGTCGTTGGATTAGGAAATTGGAATGTTACACCAGATGCACTTGGGCCATTAGCTGTTGAAAATCTTTTAATTACAAGGCATTTATTTAAGTTGCAACCTGAGAATGTTGAGGAAGGGTTTCGACCGGTAAGTGCATTGGCACCAGGTGTCATGGGATTAACTGGTATTGAAACAAGCGACATCATATCCGGGGTGATTGAACAGTCAAAGCCGGACTTTGTTATTGCGATTGATGCTTTGGCCGCTAGATCAATTGAGCGTGTTAACACAACAATTCAGATTTCTGACACAGGTATTCATCCAGGATCTGGTGTGGGAAATAAACGCAAAGCATTAAGTAAAGAAACATTCGGTATTCCTGTTATAGCCATTGGTATTCCAACCGTTGTAGATGCTGTTTCTATTACAAGTGATACGATCGACTATATTTTAAAGCATTTTGGTCGAGAAATGAATGAAGGTAATAGACCATCAAGATCATTGACACCAGCTGGTATGAATTTTGGGGAGCGTCGTGTTTTAACGGATGATGATTTGCCAAATGATGAGCACCGCAGGCAATTTTTAGGGATTGTTGGAGGGCTAGAGGATGACGAAAAACGCAAACTTATTCATGAAGTACTTGCTCCGTTAGGACATAATTTAATGGTTACTCCAAAAGAAGTTGATACATTTATTGACGATATGGCAAATGTTATCGCGAGTGGGTTAAACTCTGCTCTTCATCAACAAGTCGATCAGGATAATTCAGGAGCATATACTCATTAAGAAGAGTTCTATTTTCTTATGTTTGGTCATACATTTTAGTAGACAAGCATAAGGAGGATTTAAGGGATGAAGCGTTCTACTACAAGTCGCAACATGATTGTTACCTTAGATGGGACAAGCATAAAAAAAGGAATCGTTGTTAGCTTCATTGTACTGTTCATGATCTTTTTACTTTCTGGAGTATTAACGTCTTTAAAACCAGAATATCGATTAACATCTTCATCCATTCATGATCTGACAAGGCATATTGATAGTGAAGCATTTTTACAATTGCTAGGTGCGGAGAATCGTTATTTCACCTCTGCAATGCCAGAGAAAGCTGAACCGATAAAGCTTTCTTCTATCATGTTTAAAGTGGCAACTAGTATAAATCCCGATGATCCACGTAGCTTATTAGGGCGAGAATTACCGGGCTTTTCACTTTTTGATAGTGAGATTGTTGTGGCTGGGGATGGGACAAACTATACGAATATGCCATATGAATCGCCACCACCGACTGAAGTGCTAGAGCAAGAGAGAGAGGCTTCAATTAATAAAAATGACATTATGAATGCAAATGATGATGAACCAAAGGCGCCACCTACTTTAACAACGGGTGATAAAAAAGTTGTTTATATCTATAACACACATAATACAGAATCCTATCTTCCTCTATTAGACGGTGAGAATGATCCAAACCGTGCTATCCATTCTAAGGCTAACGTAACGATGGTTAGTGAATTATTAGGACAAGCCTTAGAAAAAGAAGGGATTGGGAGTCAAGTAGAAACAACTAGCATTCAAGATAATCTAAAACAAAAAGGCTGGAATTATGCTAAATCATATACAGAGTCCCGTACAATTGTTCAAAGTGCAATGGCAACCAATCGGGATTTGAATTATATGATTGATATACACCGTGACTCACAAAGGAAGGATATCACCACCATTAAAATTGGAGATAAATCTTATGCTAAACTCGCTTTTGTAATTGGCGGAGATAATCCGACAGCTGAAAAGAATGAAAAACTTGCTAAAGATCTCCATGCCCTATTACAAAAGAAATTTCCAGGTTTAAGCAGGGGGATTTTTGAGCAAGGCGGCAAGGGGTACAATGGTGTTTATAATCAGGATTTATCAAATAACGCTATGCTTTTAGAATTTGGTGGAGTAGATAATAACTTAGTTGAATTAAAAAATACAATAGCTGCTGTGGCTGAAGTGTTTAGTGAATACTACTGGCAAGCGGAAAAGGTAAATGGAAACACATCGACTGAAAAAAAGTAAATATAATGTGAGGGAAGCATGATGGTTAAATTTATGTTTAAAAGCTTTATTCTTTGTTCTGTGCTTCTTTTTGGGGTTCTAATAGGTATGCAACAGGCTAATCAAGGAATGATCAAAATGAAAGGCTACAATGATCCGGATTTTCAAGGAGCTTTTCAAGTCAAAAGTGATGATTCTGGAGATGTTGAAGCATCAATCCTTGGGAATGAGGTAACAAGCCAAGATATCCAAAAAAAACAGGAACAGCTAGAACAAATTGAAGCTTTTAACATTTTCTCTCAACTTGGTAAACAACTTGCAGGAATTGTAAATAGTGCCGTTTCGACCATACTTGAGCTAGTGGGGGACTTGGTCAACGGATTATTAGAATAGAAGAGGCTGTCAGTAGAGCATGCTAAATGCTGTATTTTGACAGCTTTTTTGTATATAGAGAGGACTTTAGGAAGAGTGAAGAACCGAAGCAAGGAGACTATTATCCTTTGCTGGATTTTTATCCATTGAATGTTGAATTCCCAATTGATATAATGAGAAATAGTGTATTTGTAAGCTATGTAGGAGTGAAGACATTTTATGAACAGAG
>JAPSLU010000367.1 GCA_031180405.1 Bacillus sp. (in: firmicutes)
TTTATAATGTATCGATTGTTGCCAATAGTGAAAAACAGGCGAAAACATCATTTACAGAAGTATATAACGCAATTGATATGAATGATGATTTGAAAGGTTATTTCAAACATCAAAAGGCTGTAATTGAATCTGTTGATACAAAATCAATCTTTCAGTTTCATACGTCTAATGCCAGTACAAAAGATGGGCTGCGTGATGGGTGTGTAGTATATGATGAAGTCCATGAATATGAAAATAATGAAGTAGTCGATGTATTCTCGGGTGGTCTTGGTAAAGTTGAAGACAGCCGGGAATTTTTTATTGGTACCGATGGCTTTGTACGTGATGGGTTTATTGACCGTTTAAAAGAACGTGCATTGAGTATTTTGAAACGTGAAGTGTCAGTAAAAGAGGATTCGTTATTTCCTTTTATGTGTTGTATTGATGACGAAAATGAAATGCACGATATGAACTTATGGCAAAAAGCAAATCCAATGTTCCATCCGCCGTTATCTAACTATGCAAAAACGCTGTATAAAAAGGTCTTGAAACAATACCGTAAACTTCAAAACGATTCATCAGGTTACGAAAACTTCATTACAAAGCGAATGAATTTACCGAAAGTCGATTTAGAAAAGTCGGTAACATCCTGGGAGAAAATCGAAGCGACAAATCAAGATTATGATTTGGAGAATTTGAAAAAACGCGAATGTATAGGTTGTGTGGACTATGCTTCTATTCGAGACTTTGTAGCAAATGGGTTGTTGTTTTTAGAGGGCGATAAATTTATCTTACCAGTAGAACTAATGCATTCATTCGTGTGTAAACCATTTGCAGATAAACATTATGCGTACAGTGGAAATAAAGCAGAAGGCAACAACAAAAAAGATCATCGTAAATTTGCACCTATTAAAAAATGGGAAGATAAAGGATTCTTAACAGTTCTCGACAAGGATACTATGGATCCACATCTAATCGTGAAGTGGTTTGTTGATAAAAGGAATGAAGGTTGGAACATCAAAAAAATTGTAGGTGATAATTTCCGGATGGAAATTTTGAGACCGTTATTCGAGGCTGAAGGATTTGAAGTTGAAATCATACGTAATCCAGATGCTGCAAGTGCGTTATTAGCACCGAAAATTGAACTAGCATTTGATAACCATAATATTCTTTTCGGAGACAATCCAGTAATGCGGTGGTACACAAATAATGTATTGGTTGTTATTGATAATAAGGGCAATAAGTTATATCGAAAAAAAGAGCCAGTCAAACGCAAAACGGATGGATTTATGATGTTTTTATATGGCGTATGGGGATCTAGAGATTTAAAAGAATACGATGTTTCAGATGCTTTAGATGCTTTAGATGCATTGAACTTTTAGGGAGGGGGTGAATATGTAAAATGGGATTTTTAGACACAGTATTGAGGCGTAACAATGAGCTTGAATGGATGTTCGACCTCGATTTATCTTATGAAACATCTCATCGGGCTTATCTAAAAAAGATGGCTCTGGAAACCTGTATAAATTTCATTGGTCGAACAATTAGCCAGTCAGACTTTCGCTTTATGGAAAACGGAAAGCGTCAGTTAAATGATTGGCATTATTTATTTAATGTTCGACCAAATACAGATCAGAGTGCAGCTGATTTTTGGCAGAACTTTATTTATAAATTGATTTATGAAAATGAAGTTCTAGTCATTCTCACAGATTCCAACGATTTATTAATTGCTGATGATTTCACTAGAGAAGAGTATGCTGTATTTCCTGATATTTTCAGTAAAGTCACCGTGAAAGATTATACCTTCCAACGTACATTCAAAATGGATGAAGTACTCTATTTAACCTACAACAATGAAAAGCTAACTAAGTTTATGGATGGCATGTTTGATGATTATGCAAATTTATTTAGCAGAATGATGGAGGTTAGTCTTAGAAAAAATCAGATCCGTGGAATGGTTGGTTTGGAATCGACACAGCAGCTTACAGAAGAAAATCGAAATAAGCTTCAAAAATTAATCGATAAGTTATTTAATTCCTTTAGGAATAATTCAATTGCGCTTGTTCCTAAGTTAAAAGGTTTTGAATATGACGAAGTAGCGAGCGGCGAAAACACTGGTGATTCTATCGAAGAACTAACAAAACTCAAGCGATCCTTAATTAATGATGTGGCCAACATTTTAGGAATCCCTAACGCTTTGATACATGGGGAATTAGCGGAATACGAAACTAGTATTAAAGCGTATGTTCGTTTCTGTAACAGTCCTATCGTCAAGAAAATTAAGGATGAGCTCAATGCCAAGCTGATAACAAAGCAAGCTTATTTCGATGGGGAAAGGGTAGAAATTTTTGGCCTAACTGAAAAGGACCTCATAGATAATGCGGAAGCAGTTGATAAGCTTGTTGCTTCAGGAGCTTTCACAAGAAATGAGGTGAGGGAATTGTTTGGGAAAGAGCGTTCAGAGGACCCGGAGCTGGACAAGTTTGTTATTACAAAAAATTATCAGTCTGCAGGAGCGGTTGAAGGAGGTGAGAATGAATGACGAAAATGAGTAAAGAAGATTTCTTTAGGCTATTCAAAAATCAAACGTATGTTGAGCAATTAAAAGAAATTCCTCAAAAGTTTAATGTGATTCATAACGAGGAAACGAAAACTAGTGACATTACAATTTATGGTGTCATTGGTACATCGTGGTGGAGTGATAGTTTTTCAGCTAGTGACATGGACAAGGCTCTAAATGAAGCAGGTGGCAATGATATTAACATCCACCTAAATAGTCCAGGTGGCGATGCGTTTATGGGAATCGCTATTTACAATCGGTTGAAACGTCATGAAGGTAAAGTAAAAGTCTTTGTAGATGGATGGGCTTGTTCTGCAGCTTCAGTTATTGCAATGGCAGCTGATGAATTAACCATGGGTCTTGGCTCGATGATTATGATACACGAAGCCAGCAATATCGTGTGGGGAACAAAAACTGATATGCGTAAAGAGGCAGATATTCTTGATGAACTTGAAGAGGGCATCATTGATATTTACATGACCAAAGCAAATGTTAGCCGTGAAGAAATCCGAGAAAAGGTTGATGCTGAAACTTGGTTTAGTGCTAAAAAAGCTGTAGAAATCGGCTTTGCTAATAAAGCGGAAGGTGCAGAGTCGGATGATGACAATATCACTACCAATTCAGTATTAGATTCCGAACAAAAAAGAAAAATAATGAATGAAATGAAAGGCATTCTAAAACCAAATAATCCAGAACTAGAACCATCTCCAACCCCCACAAATGTGGACAAAGGGAACGGTTCTTTTAATTTACTTAAAAAATGGAGGTAACAAACTATGGTTATGAAGTTAAAAGGTAAGATGGACAATTTTGAAGCGAAAAAACAAGCGTATATGAACGTTATGAAAGATGAAAATTCAACTCCTGAACAGCTGGAATCTGCATTCAGCGAAATGTTTACTGCTTTGCAAACGGATTTAACAGAACAAATCACAAATGAAGCTCGCAATGAAGTGCATGATGCTCAGATCCTTGCTGCACGTGGCCAGAATGTTTTAACATCCACAGAACGTAAATTTTTCAATGAAGTTATCGCAAGTGGTGGGTTTGCTGAAGATACAATCTTGCCAGTAACAACTCAAGAACGTATTTTTGAAGATTTAGTAACAGAACACCCGTTAATTGATGCAATCGGTTTAAGAGACCTGGGGGCCGTAACACGCTACATTTATTCTGATCCAACTAAAGCTTATGCATGGGGTGCGCTATTTGGAGAAATTAAAGGTCAAGTTTCTGCAGCGTTCCGTGAAGAACAAATTGGTCAATTAAAGCTGACTGCCTTCGCTGTCATTCCTAAAGACATGCTTGAATTAGGGCCTGAATGGGTGGAACGTT
>JAPSLU010000042.1 GCA_031180405.1 Bacillus sp. (in: firmicutes)
TATTAACATTTGATTCATGCCGGTTTTATACTAATATATATTTACATAGTATTCGAATACATAAGTTTTGATTAGGTGTTAACCGTTGACAAAACATAAATTTCCGACTAATTTCTGACTAAACCAATATGCTCCAAAGAAATAACAAAGTGTTACAAATTATTAAGTACTTCTTTACTAATTAAAACAACTAAATAACTTTTAAATGAATGTTGTTAATTTGAATACCCATACTATTTATAGAAGCTTCTATAATTGATAGTAATCTAAAAAATAAGTCTATATTCCTGGTTACTTAGTACATAACTTTAAAAATTCCACTTTTAATAATCACTTTCTATTACTGGTTATCATATATTAATATAAAATATTTGGAGGGATTAGTATAAGCATGGTTTCAGTTATTACTTGTACGATCAGGGAATCAATGTTGGAAAATATTTTTAACAACTTTAACAGACAGTTATGGGATAAAAAAGAATTAATAATTATATTGAATAATGATGAGATGAATCGAGTCCTCTGGGAAGAAAAGGCAAGTCATACTGAAAATATTAGAGTGTACCAATTACCGAAAGCAAAGACATTAGGAGAATGCTTAAACTTTGGTATTGAACAGGCAAAATACGATATAATTGCAAAATTTGATGATGATGATTATTATTCAGAATATTATTTGAGTGAGGCAATGGAAGTATTTCTAACAACAGATGCAGAACTAGTTGGTAAGGGAAACTCTTATATGTTTTATGAAGAACATGAACTTTTGGCTTTAAGAAAAATTGGTTCAGAAAATAAACCGGGAAAAAGCAATCTAAAAGGAGGCACATTAACCTTTAGAAAAAGTCTATATCCAAGAATTAAGTTTCCTTCAATAAAGGGATCCGGTACTGATAGTGCATTTGTAAACATTTGCAAGAAACAGAATATTAGAATTCATACGACTAGTAAATATAATTATGTATATATAAGAAGAGCTAATAGTGAAAGTCACACATACAAAAGATCTAATAATGCATTGCTTAAAAGAAGTACAAAGGTTGGAAAAATAAAAAATTACTATCCAATTGTAACAAAACCATTTGGGAATATTAATTAATACTTTTATTCATCGACCGACGTACCTATCAATACAACGGTTCAATTTGCGTAATAGTTAGTAACTATCTTCCATGAATCTTTAGCCCTCGCAATTCCCACTAGAGTTTGCGAGGGTTCTTTGTAGTATAGACTTTTGGAGCCTCCTCAATATTTTTTTTGAATGTGGTAAACCAATATTATTACATCGAGAGCAGTAACTTTGCGTTTAAAAAGTACGATCGGAAATTGGTGTAATATTCGAGTAATCCCCTGTTTAATGAAACATTCTTTCACGGTTAAAATACATAATAAACCTTACTTAGAATTTCAACTCGACTGGACATGAAGGTTAATATGTACCCTCTAGTAAGGAAGTTCTATGGGTTTCTATGTTTTATATTTTCTTAGGTCTCTTACAGATATTTTATTCTAATCCTCCATAACTTCCTTTGTATAGCTTTAGTTAAAGTGTCCGTGGTGACGCGAAACCTAAAGGCTGCGGGTGACAAACCTCCGGACTTAGGGACTCGTTCTTCATATGAGGATAGGTTTTATTGAATAAGTTGCAATTGATGGTATTTTGTCACCGAAAAACGTTTCTGAACGAAGTAAGCGAGTTAAAAGAGCACACCCTATATGCTGCTCCCATGCCGGGCGCACACTAAGAAGATTCTAAAAATCATTTAGAATCTTCTTATCATTAACAAGTTTTTTTGAAAAAGTAACTTACATAGAATACTTAAATATATTATTTATCTATTCATCAATAAAGTTTTAATATAAATAAGATAGCAAGTTAATTTGATAAAAAGAATCATTATTTCTCATTAAATTTATCTAAATCAAGCAAGTCACCAAGCATTTTATTAAAGCTTAGCGGCTTATAGGGTCTAAAACCATTGACAGGTGTAAATGTTAATTCTCCAAAAAATATTTGATTATTAATATAGTAAAAATCTACACGAACAAAGGGGAAATCTTGAGAAAGTTTTTCAGCTAAGCTAATCATTTCATTAAGGTGTTTTGGGTTTTTTATATTTTCAGAAAATGTTTTTTTCTTCCCATACTTAATTTCGAGTTTATTCCAATTTAAATCATAGAATGCATGCAAGTCATTTCCTTTACCTCTCATTTCAGATACTTGTATATGGTGAGGTTTTCCATGGAAACAAAAAATTCGGTAATCGCGAATGAAATTGTTTAAATTATCTTGTAGTAATTCTTCAATTATAATACAAGGCTTTATCCCTTTATAATTATTTTGCCCCGTTTTGGAAAAGTCACTCTTTAACCATTGTTGCATTTTTTCCTTCTCAATTTTCCAATTAACCATGGATTTATCTTTCACTACTATGTTCCAACCACAACCATGATTCGCTTTCATAATAAATCTTTCCGGCAGAGATTCAAAATTAATGTCATTAACATTATAATAAACTCCAATTAAAGGAACGAGGTACTGTTCTCCAATTCTGTCCCTAACAAAATCCCTTACCAAGTATTTATCAACATATTTTGAGTATCTCTGTAAATTGCCATAAATTTTCATCCATTGAATTTTTTCAGATAATGTTTTAGGATTATCTAAATTTAGTTCATAACCGTGATATTTCTTAAACTTTGCTTTAATATTTTTTTTCAAAGTTTCATTGTCTTTTGTCATTACACTTCTCCTCTTATCAATTCTCACTTTATAAAAAAATTGTAATGGTAATATACATTGGTATCGTAGTATTGGAAACTTATTAACCACCAATCATGTAAAATTTCGATTTCTATATACTATTCCAAAGAATGCTTTTAGTAAATTACATTGACCCAGTATATTTGAAAAATTTACGAATAGATAAATAATAAATAATCCACTAAAAATTGGTATTACCCCCCCAGGTAAACAAGAAAAAAAGAGGACATAAAATTTCTTATAGTCTACCTGGAGGGGAATTTTTTATGGCTAAGAAAGGTCAAGCTTTTACTACCTATACAGAAGAATTAAAACGTAAAGTAGTAAGATTAGAAGAAGGCTGGTCATATAGACATCTTAGAGAACGTTCGGTATCAAGAGTGATGCTGAGATGCAGACTGGGTAACGAAAGTACAAAATGGGAAATTATTTGAAGATCAACGTGGGAAATGGAATAAGAAGGACTTTTAAAGTGTAGAGGAAGAAATTGAATACTTAAGAGCACAGGTTAAATACTTAAAAAAGCGCAATCCAAATCTACATGGAAAGGAGTGGTCTTAAAAGCTACTCGTTTTGAGATTATTGATGTTCTTCGAACAAAATATCCTTTAAAGTGGAGAGAGTTGGGGAAGTTTCTAAAGCCGGTTATTACAAGTGGAGAAAAACTCATTCTGTTCGATCCTCAAGCACTGAGAAGAATTTGTTAATTCAAGACATATCTATCAATTGAAACAGTTACACAATTAGTAGGTAAACCTTCAACTAAAAAGGCATTACTTCATTCAGATCAAGGATTCTAGCTACAACGAATGGATATGCATCCCAATTAAAAAAACTTAAGATTCAGGGAAGTCACTCTAGGCGTGGGAATTGTCATGACAATGCGTGCATAGAAAGTTTCTTTTCACATTTAAAGACAGAAAAGGTTTATTTGGTTCGTCCACTATGTTATGTGCAAATTACATCTCTTTTTTTAAAAGAAATAGAGGTACAAAAATCGATCACAGGAAATTAGTTCATATTACAGAATAAACAATAAAATAATACTTATACGATTTTTTCAATTTGTATTAGACAACATGTTATCCTAGCTAAACTCATAATATACAAAATTAATATAGGCTGTCTGGATTAACCGAACAGCCTTACTGCGTTTTATCTATTATTTAGCCATATTTTTTATAATAAAATATAAATTTACCACTTCGGCTCAACAATAACCTTTTTCAACAAATCTATATCTAAACATTGCACCCCACAAAAGCATGCAATATCAACTGTAACACAGATTTTAGTTCTCTCAAGGCGTTCAACATCACATATCTCTTTAGCATAAGTACCATACAATGTAATAGGTCGCAGAAGAGATATTGTTATACATTTTTTATCCTCATCAATGTTTTCAATTCTAAAAAAACTCGTGTGGAAATGGGCGCTTTTCTTGCCATAAAATAAACCGGCTAATTCGAATGGACCATTATTTGTTAACAACATAAATGGAATCGTATCTACTTTCAACAGTTTTTTTAATAAACTCGTATAACAACATGTTGGACTACCCTCAAGCTGATCCTGTTGCCTTTTTAATTCTTGGAGTGCATCAAGAACACAATTTGGGTTAGATACATTTTTTTCATAAGTCATCTCCCCCTCCCTCCAAACTCTTATTTTTAATATGATATTTGTCTATTAGGTTATATGTGCAATAATGAATAGAAAATAGGTTCTTATACCAAATTTTATATAGAATTATAAATTAATTAATTAGATTTCTAAATCTTTTTAATATCATTCTTTATCAGCTGATATTGACTTTTTGTTTTTATTAGCTAAAAACTTTGCATATGGTATTAATCGTTTTGCCACCTCAAACTCCCTGTGCTTTGCTCCTGGCCTCCAGTTTACTTCAAAAATCCAGAGCTTTTGACTTGAATCAACTCCAACGTCAATGCCAAGTTCATCAAACTCATATTTATAAAGGCTTTCAAAATGTTTTGGAAAAGATAAAGCAAATTGCTCAATTAGATGTTTTATTGTTAAATAATTATCTCCAAATTCCTCAATTAAAAAAGGTTCCAATTCTCCGCGATATCCCCCACTGCTTATGTTACTGACCAACTTATTCGTACCACTTATCCGTGGATAAATTAGAGTTATTCCCCATTCCCCTCTGCCGTCTTTTTGTACATGTAGGCGCAAGTCATATGTTAACCCGTTCTTTGTTTTACATTCGATATAGGGTTGAAGCATATACTTTTTTACAGATATTAAGTTATCTATTAAGTGGGTTAATTCATCTTTTAAAAAATTATACGAATTATTACCATCAATAACATGATATATCTCATTTTCTAGCCTCTTAACGAACAACACTTTTTTCCCATGGTTTCCAGACAATGGCTTAATGACATTAGTATTATGTGTTTCAAAATACTTAAGTGCAGCTTTACCTTCTCGAATTCTATGTGAAGGTATAATTGAGTTTGAAAATTGTTTAGCTTTTTTAATTTTTTTATAAACTCTCATTTTATTTCCAACTGGGAAGCTGGTAAATAGACAGTTTTCCTTTAGCAACTTGTGGATTTTTCGCTGTTTTTCGTTTCTGGGTGAAATGCTATTGATCACCACATCCGGAAAATCCATTTCTTTACGTATCCATTCATGATTATCATAAACCCAACCATTAATTTTTTTCTGATTAAGATTTACTGATCCGTAAGTAAAGTAAAAAAAACTTATCTTTTCTAATTTTGCAATAGCTGCACAAGCATATGCTTTTTTCACTTTAAATGGATCTATTCGACGATGGAGCATTCCAATTAATGTCATACCATCACCACCTTAAATCGGTTCGAGAAAAAATCTTATTTCCTTTGCAGCATTAATTGCATTTAACTGAGCTTCTTCCGGTGTTTCACCTATTGCCAATATATAGGCATATCGATCCCCCATAGACAATGGTGGCGTTAATACCTTACCTTTCCTCGGTTTGATATAAACTTCTTTAACCCCTTTATGCTTTTGTGCTCTTTTTTTACCGGTAACCTTGAGTAAAACGCCACGTCTTTCAACAATTAAATAATGTGCATATACAAACTGATGTTTTGTTTGATGAAAAGAAGGCTCTTTACCTAAGTTCAACTTGATTGTTTCTTTTAATAGATTGATTCCTGTTCCATGGAGGATAATTTGATTCATTGCACCTCCTGAGATTCTCGGGTTAATTTCAATTAACTTCCATTCTTCATTTACTAATCTCATTTCAAAATGACATGGTCCATTTCTTAATCCTAATTTATTTATAATCTTGGATATACTTTTTTCCAAGCTATCCAATTCATATGGTTTTAATTGAGCGGGAAAGTGGTATCCTGTTATAATGAACCGTTTTCTATTTGTGACCTCTTGTTTTATAATAGCAACAATTGAAATTTTGTGTTCATATACAACTACTTCAATTAAATATTGGGGGCCATTTAAATATTCCTCAATCAACAAAGGGACCTTTGTTTTTTTTCTTTGTATCGTGAGTAGCTCTTTTCTTAATTCTTCAATTGTATTTACTAAACTAACATCTTTTGAGCCATTAGACTCAGGTAATTTAACAACTAGAGGTAAATACTCTTTTACTTGATTAATAAAATGATCTATCGATTGTGTGTGATCAAAAATGAAAAAGTATGGTGAAAAGGGAAAATCTTGGAGCGCTTCTCGAAAACGTGTTTTATTTTCCATTTTGTATATGGCCTCAGTTGAAAGTTCACAAAGACCTAACTCTTTTGCTAGAAGTGAGGCAACTGTTACAAATGGGTCAATAAAACTTAGACAAGCTCTTACATCATGACCCTTTTCAATTAGCTGCTTAATCTCATTTAGGATACTTTCTTTACTTAGTAAATCTTTCATATATAACATAAGGTAGACATCAGTGAATTCTTCTCTCTGTTGTATGAACTTTGTTCTATCTGTAAATAAAATCGTGTAATATCCCATTTGTTTAGCAATGTTTAATGCTTCTCTACTAGTTCCTGATTTATTACATCCTATAAAAACAATCGTTTTCATTTTTTTCACAGCTCCTTTAGCAGGAGTTTTTTTACCTAAATGTATTATATTTATCCTTATGTAAAGTAGGTAAAAAGGTTCCAGTCTAACCTATAAAAATTTAACAAATAAAAATCATTTCGCTTCTCTTAATTTCCATAGAATTATGTTATGCTTTCGTTATTGGGAAAATGAAATAGAAGGGGAATTATTTAAAATGCTATTACAAGCTTTACTAATCTTTGTACTACAACTTATTTATGTACCGGTCCTAACAATCAGGACAATTCTACTCGTTAAGAATCAAACAAAATCTGCCGCAGGGGTTGGATTATTAGAAGGTATCATTTATATCGTAAGTTTAATCTTTGTCTTTCAGGACCTTTCAAATATATATAATATTATTGCTTATATCGTTGGTTTCAGTGTAGGGTTGCTTTTAGGAGGCACTTTAGAAAGAAAGTTAGCGATTGGATACATTACGTATCAAGCAAATATTCTTGAAAAAAATATGGATCTGGTCAATGCCTTACGTACAGCAGGTTTTGGAGTTACCGTTTTTGAAGGAGAAGGAATTAATACGGCCCGTTATCGTTTAGACATCGTCGCAAAACGCTCAAGAGAAAGTGAATTGCTAAACATCCTTGATCAATATGAGCCAAAAGCTTTTTTAATGTCTTATGAAATACGTTCATTTAAGGGTGGGTACTTGACTAAGTCAATGAAAAAGAGAGCTTTAATCTTTTCTAAGAAGAAGAAGACTTTAGAATAAAAATATCAAGTCTAATCAAACAAAGGGTACTATTTTTATTAGTACCCTTTTTCTTATTTGAGGGTTTCCTCATTACTTAAAAAATAGTAAAAGAAAGCATTAGTCGACTATGCATGGACCTAAGATTGTACTTCCAAATAGTTGACCAGCTTGGGAAACAAAAACGTCAATCTCCCTGAAAGTCACACCTTCAATAAAGGTAAAGAACTGGTTGTAGTCTAATACTAAATTTGCACAAACTGGATTGTCAGCAGGCCAGTCAAACTTTGCACTTGTATATGGCAAATCGTCTGATCCTTGATTTGGTGGTACGACATCAGGAAAATCTCCATTTTCTTCTGGTACGGGGCCTAAAGTACAAACTTCAAAAGTAACATGGCTTAGATCACCATTACATCTACATACTTGGTAAGTAACCCTAGTAGTTGTAGCAGTTGGATTTTCCACACTTACTAGAGCTATACGATAAAGTTCTTCTTGCTGCTCTCTACCTTCAATACATGTTACATCAAAAAAAGTAGCAGGTGGTTGTAAATCTGGACAACAAGGTAAAATTATTCCCATTTTATTACTTCCTTTCCTTTTGATACTCCCATTATATTCGCTAAAATATAGAAGGTTTGGGTATTAAGGTATAAAATAAAATGTAAAAATAGGTACGTATTAAAGTGGCTTAATCAACTAAGTATGAATAGGTATAAGCAATTCACCATCATTAAAATATAGTTCATACTCAATAATTAAATTTATAAAATGTAGTTTTTCTTATGTTACTCAGTAAAAGTGTTTTAAGTATTTTCCATTTAATAAATAGTAAGAACAAATATAATAAAATGTACTGCTCAAAGAAATATTGATCAATACATTCCACCTTTTAAAAAGGAACTAATCCTTTAAGCATAATTAGTATGTTAAATAACTTCTTAAAAGAAATACAGATAAAACTTACCTCGTTGTACATAATATTATTGATTAAATTATTTGGAGGTATAATCATGACAAATCGCAACGATAATCGTGAACGTAAAAACAAATATCCTAATAACAAAAAACAGGATACAGAGTTTTCAAAGGATATTAATATTAGAAGTGAACAAACAAAAAAAGATCTTCAAAAATAAAAGAAACCGGGTATCAAAAATGATACCCAGTTTTCTTTTATTTCCATTTCCTATTTCTTTTCCCCTCTATTGTAATTGGCTTAGAATCAGTGCGTCGACGCACTGACGTTCTTTTATTCTTCGAAGGGTTAGAACTACCATCTTTTATTTCTCTGTCTCTTAGACGCCGTGAATTTTTGATTTGGTCTTTTCTCTCTTGAGCATAATCTTCCCGATCAGGAACACTTACTCCATTAATTATTAGTTTTTCCATTGTTTGATTGATTCCCTTTTCAATCATGCGTAAAAAATCCATGTCTTTTGGAGCAACAAGAGTATATGCTAAACCTGTACCACCTGCACGTCCCGTACGACCAATTCGGTGGATATAACTTTCCACATCATGTGGGATATCATAATTGAATACATGTGTTACTCCTTCAACATCAAGTCCCCTAGCTGCTACATCTGTTGCTACAAGAAGTTGAATTTTTGCTTCCCGGAAACGTTTCATTGCTTTTTCTCTTTTGGCTTGAGTTAGATCTCCATGTAATTCATCCGATTCATAACCATTTGCATGAAGAACCTCCTGAAGCTTTTTTGCTCTTATTTTTGTTCGACAGAAAATAATCGCTAAGAATGGACGTTGCTCCTTTAGCAAATGGAGCAACGTTGCTTGTTTTCTTCGATCAGTTGTTTCTACCACAATTTGTTTGATTTCCGCAACGGTGATTTTTTGTTCTTTCACTTGTATATATTCAGGCTCAACCATATATTTTTTTGCTAGTGAACGTATTTCACTTGGCATGGTTGCAGAAAATAGCATAGTTTGACGTGATGAAAGTGTCTCATAAATAATATTTTCTACTTCAGCCAGGAATCCCATATGTAACATTTGATCTGCCTCATCTAATACGAACATTTTTACAGTCGAGAGATCTACAGAATTGCGGCGTATATGGTCAAGCAATCTGCCTGGAGTAGCTACAACTATATGCTGTGAGCCTTTTAATTTTTTCAGCTGATGCTCTACATCTTGTCCACCATAAACAGCAAGAACATTTACACCCTCTAAGTTTTCAATTAACCTTTTAATTTCCTTAGTTATTTGCTGAGCTAACTCACGAGTTGGTGTTAGGATTAATGCTTGTATTTCAGATATGGTGACATCAATTTTTTCTAATATTGGAAGAACAAAAGCAAATGTCTTTCCTGTTCCTGTTTGAGCTTGTGCGATAATGTCTTTTCCGTCTAACACTTTAGGGATTGTCAATTTCTGTATTTCAGTAGGGGTTAAAATTCCTAATGATTTCAACGTATGATTTAATTCTTTTCTAATTCCAAGTTGTAAAAATTCAGACAAGGTAATCACGTCTCTTTTCTATATTGTAGGTATTTATAAGTGGAACTAACTCTATTTTCAAAAAAACATTAGTAATTAAACCAAATTTTATTCATAAAAGCGGCTTACTAACTATAGCATATTGTGTATTATTTTACAGGGAGAAGTGATTTATTAGAAAACTTTTTAAACTCTAGTATGTATATCCTTACTTTTTACTATAAAAAAAATTATAATATCCACTTCAGAGATGTTGTTATTCATTATAAGAAAGTTTATTCCTCTATAGATATACTTACCTAATCTGTTATGCAGTATCATCCGAGTTATAAATATTTTCACTAAAATGGCAAAAAAATATAATAAAATGGACATTAAGCAATGCTAATGTCGTTTTTATATTAATATTATTAACTTACACTTTATTTAATTTTGGCTATGTTAAAAAAACGTCGTTGCTAGAGCAGGTGGCCATGAGTTGATGTATTAAATTTTCGTAAAAGGGAGCCTCCACAAGCGCTCCTGAGCCACTTTAAAGAGAGCATCAGAAGCGGAAATCAACAGAGTAAAATTTAACATAGCTCTTTAACGTTAAAAATAAGAAATCATACTGTGAGGTATTTCTGAATGTAAAACAGCATTAAATAAGAATAAATAATAATCAATCCTCTTGTTTGTCTATTAAATATTTAGCGAAACCAATTGGGGTTGTATGAGTTTGTTTCCATTCAGTAAACATCATAGCATTTCTAAATGTAACCCTTAAATCCCTACCATTGCATTCAATAAACTTTGGGATCCCCTCTTTTGTAATACCAATATCAAGCCCTAAATCAGTCATTAATGGTAAATCATTTTCAAGCTGTTTTGCTATTTTAATAGATAAATTAACAATATCATCAAATACTTTTTCACTATCCAATTGTGGTAAATCCTTCAGTATTTCTGTTAGTGGATAGCAATCTGCTCCCTTAGCAACATTCGTAAGGAATTTATTTCCATTCGCAACTTTCCCTACTATCCCTGAAATTTGCCATTCACTATCAATATTTTTTTGTACAGAGACTCTCAAATCAAATATCCCACCTTTTGTTTTTGCTAGTGGAATTCTTTCTTGGATGATCATTTTAGAATTTGAAAGTAAGTTTTGAAGCTTTGTAGGAAACTTTTTCGTAAAAGGTTCTTTTACCAACATCTTCTTTTGATAATAACTTATTTCCCATTTATTTTTGTTTATACGGGATAGTTTTGTGATTCCGCTACCTAATGTTCCAATATTTGGTTTAATCATAAGTTCATTATACTTTTCCATCATCATTTTTAGATTTGCTTCGTTAGCTTTAACAGTTTCAGGTAAAAAAGGGGTTAATTCCTCGTTCTTTTTAAGAATTTCATAAATTTTTAATTTTTTATATCGGTTATTTTCATTAAAAAAAATGATACCTTCTTTTTTTAATTTTTTTATTTTCCTTTTAGCTGTAACAGATCCTGTAAACGTTCTATTATGAATTATAATTGGTTTAGGAATTGGATTGATAACAAATTCACCATTTTCATCTCTTACGTAAGCCAATACAGTTTCTTCGCCTGGGTTAATATCACTAAATCGAAAGTAACATGGTATTAAATCGTACTTTGTCCCTGCTTCCTCATAAAAAGAGAGGTTTTCATAGTAGGTTTTTCCTTTCGCTATTCCTTTGAATATTAGTGATCCGACCATTATCCCAATATATTTTTTCACCTGACCTTACCCTCCCGGTTTTTTACAACTTATCTGGATTTTATTTATATTTAATCAATATTAGCTTAAATTTTAAAAAACTCATTATGATCACTTACATGATATTTACATTTTATGCTAGAGTACATAAAATATTATGTACTCTAGCCTATTTGAGGTAAAACTAAATTATTTATAAGACAGACAACCGATTAGCTCCCTGTCTATCTTTATCAAAGTAAAGAATTATACACTTTTAATAGCATGTCTTCTTCATCCAATACATTAAACCCTTGTAAGTCTACAGCATAATATAAAGGTTGATGACGAATTTTTAAATATGTGTCATAATCCAGCCTTTTAAATCCTTTGAAACTTGGAAAAATATTAGCTTCTAGAATCCATGGATAACCCTCAGTATCAATTGCGATATCTAATCCGAATTCCGCGTAATGCTCACCTGTTTGATCGATTCGTTCACAAAAGCTTCGACACAATTCTATTACTCTTTTGTGAACAATTGTATATGGTATAGATAATTTTGATTTTGTAAGTGCTTCATCCAAAAACATTGCC
The DNA here is from genome assembly GCA_031180405.1 of Bacillus sp. (in: firmicutes). GTDB lineage: Bacteria > Bacillota > Bacilli > Bacillales > Bacillaceae > Metabacillus. The sequence goes on from JAPSLU010000042.1 coordinate 12,319, forward strand.
TTTCCACCACGAGATATATTAGTTAAATCTTCGTTATCACCGGCTACACGACACTCTATACCTGAACACTCCCAAATTTGTTTATTATACTTTTGCATTACGACTCGAACATCAAATGGATTTCCATTAATTTTCAGAAGAGGAATATAGGTTTGATATAAGTATTGATTATTTAGAATATTTAGTTCTATAAATTTTTCAACGAGGCTATCCGTATCATTTAAAAGATGGCAAACCTTTTGATTATTACTGAATTCATAAAAGTAATATTGTTCAAAATCCCCTTCTTTTAATTCTAATATAAAAATTCCTCTTCCTCGCGATAAACTAACAGGCTTAAGAATAATTTTTTTCTTTTCTTTTAGAAATTCAATAAGATTATTAATATCCAAAAGCTTAAAAGTTAAAGGTAAATGTTTTCCAATTCCATCCTCTTCCTGCATAGTTAATAAATCAGATTTATTAAAATGGTGAGAATTAAAAAGATTATTATTCGTAAGAACCTTTAATTCATTTATCAATTCCTGATCCTGATGAAAGTTTCTCCTATAAATTACGGAAGGAATAGGTGCCGAATCATATCTCCAAATTTTTTGAGAATGATCGTAAATTAATCCATATGCAACCTTTTCATCCCAGTTGATCGAACGTGGGGAAAAGGCAATTACCAGTCCGCCAAATTTCTCATATTCTTTTAGTCGATCTTTATATTTTTCCATGTACCTTATATTATACGTGTGATTTTTTTCACCTAATAAAAAGCCAATTATAGGGCCAATAGTGGCGTTTTTGTTATCTAGTGAAAGTTGGAAAACCATATCAAGTGCTATATGCAACTCTTTGACAAGATCACTAGATATAAAAATTTCCATTGGGTTTTGATAGCTGCTTTCTCTTAAAGAGATAGTATTATTGGAAGAAACAAATCTACATGTTACTTTTTTAACACCAAATTTTAGGGTCTCAAGATTTGCAATTGTTGACTTGTCAATTATTGTTGGAAATTCAATCGTCCCACTATCATTAGTTTCTATAAATCTTACCCAAAACTGCTGCTTAGGTTCTGTTTCAATATCATGTTCTTTATCCACTTTTTGAGGTAAATGGTTTTGGAGATCTTTCGAATGATTCATTAATATAGAATTTGCTAGTACAATTGGATATTCAACAATTTCTTTTCTCTCTAAAGGTCGCCAATGTTGTAAATCTTTAATAATTTCATTAATTGTACAAGTTGATTCAAAATTGTAATCCCCATTGTTGTTTATACTGAATTGTAATCCTAATTCGAAAATTCCTGGAAAGTAATAATGAATCATTTCCAGGAGGGAACGACAAATTTCATCTAACTTCTGAAGTGTAAGTAAAGGCGTTTCTATCGATGGAAATTCTTCAACTACATATTTTTCACCATCTATATCTTTTATATATTTAAATGGAAAACGCCATTTACCATCATGCTCTTTTTGACTAATAACTGTTATGACAAATAGTGGATTTGCTGAATTTTCTTTCGTACTTGTAAGAGACTTCAACATTTCATTTGATTGAATAATTTCTGACAAATGCTTTTGTTTAATAACATGATGCTCATTTATTAATTTAATATTTTTACTATGAGCTAACTCTCTTAACTTCTTAATATTTGTCTTTTTATTATATTTAGTTGGATTATAAATTAAGTAAGGTATCTTTATGATTCCAAAATTTTTTAAGTTTTCCCCACTTAACTCAAAAGCCGTGACTTCATTTTCTTTTAAAGAGATATGATCAAGTGTAAAAAAAATAGCTTTTCTCCCTAATTCCTTAGCTTTAATATCATACTGAATAAATGCTGATACATCTTCATTATCTCTTTTAAAGGCATTCCATTGTCTTTTGGATAAGAGTATTCCAATTGGTTCTTCAATCATTCCAACGCCTCCAACAAGACCTTTTTCATAAATATATGCATCTTTATTACTAAATGTATAGGCGGAGGTCTAGAACATAAATACATGGGGGATTTTATTCTATCCCTTTCTATATTCCTTTATTTCTTCATACATTGTCTTATCATCCAATAAATCAAACATGGAAATCGTAGGTGTTAAATTAGCTTCAATAATCCATAACTTCCCTGAGTCTGTTATGCCTATATCTAACCCAATTCGTCTCCTTTCCTTATAATATTCTTGTAAAGTTTTGGCCGTTTCGAGGCCTATTAGTTTTAGTTCACTCTTCACCATCTCAGAGTCAAATTTCGAAATCGATGAAGCTATTATAGCCTCTTCAAGAGTCTTAACACCCTTTGCATAATTAGTCACGAAAAACCCCTTTGCCGCAACCTTTACAAGTATGCCAGTAACTTTCCAATTTAGGTCACTTGTTTTCCGCTGTATCATGACACGTATATCAAATGGACAATTATTTATGGTTGCCAGAGGAATTTTTTGTTGGACAATGTACTTTTTCTTTATTTTTAGATAGTTTTCACTTAAATATGTGAATGCTTGTTGTCTTCCCTCCACCTCAACCTTTTTATGTTTAAAATGGAATTGATATTTATCAAAACCAAGAGTACTTATTTGGACCACACCTGAACCACGTAGGCCAATACAAGGTTTAACAATAACGATTCCATATTGATCTAAAAAAGCCGAAAAAGACTTATAGGTTAGTAATTCTGTGTTAGGTAAATAATCCTTTAAGTTTGAATTTTTTTCCATAAATTTATATTTGGTAAGTTTGCCTACTGAAACACCCATTTTATTAGTCTCCTTTATAACCATAACCCCAATTTTTAATATAATATGTTATGCTAGGAGGCCTTCTTGTACGTTTACCACATACATTTAAAGGTAATTTATGACTTTTATTCTGGTAATTTAAGAAAATAAAATGAAAAGATTTTTGTTTTTAATAAATTTAGAGAGCTAATCCGCTTCTAGTGAAAAATTTAATCGATCATAGCTTGAGTTCTGGAGTTTTTACGAAAGCATACATGCACTCTTCAAGCAGGAATGTTTAACTAACTTCTTGAGGGTGTTTTTTTAAAGTGTAATCAGTAAGGAATTGTACTCCTTAATTTTGGATTTACGTAAAAAGGAGAAGTACGAGGATATTCTTTTTGCTTTATGTTTAGAATCCTAAAGTGGGAATTGTAAATAATAACTAAATGCAATTTCTGATATGACTGTTTAAATGAATTACTTTAAGTCACCATAAATAATATGGTGACTGTGACTTAGTTGGTTGGCTTTTCTAATAAAAGATAAACTTATGGAATGAAAAAATTGTACCTTCTCTAAGCTAGCTCTGGTTTGCTATTCAATTACAAACTTTTGATTCATTGTTGCTCTTAATAAAAACTTTTGGATTTTTCCACTTGCGTTACGTGGCAGCTCATTAACAAAAATATATCTTTTTGGTCTTTTATATGGTGCAAGCTTGTCAGACTTTTTTAAGAATTGATCAAGTTGCCAACCTGTTATGTTTTGATCCTTTTTTACAACAACAGCAATTACTCTTTCACCCCAAAACTCATCAGGTTCACCTAATACAGCTACATCTAGAATACCTTTATGCTCATATAAAGCATCTTCCACTTCTCTTGGGTATACATTTTCACCACCACTTATCACCATATCATCGACGCGGTCTGCTACAAATAAATAGCCTTCCTCATCAAAATATCCAAGATCTCCTGAATGATACCAACCCTTGTACATCGCTTTTTCACTAGCATCATCTAGGTTATAGTATCCAACCATCATACAGGGTCCTTTTACAATGATTTCTCCAATTTCTCCTGGAGGAAGGATATCGTCTGGATCAGATGGACCATTTTCATTTGGCTTGACCACTCTGATCTCATGATTGTAGCAAGCTCTACCTGCCGAACCAGCTTTTGTTAATTGTTCATCTGCCTCTAAAAAGGCAATAGCCGGTCCCATTTCTGTCATTCCATATGCTTGGACAAGTTCAATTCCTAGTTGATCTTTACACGATTTGACAAGTACGGGAGCCATTGGGGCAGCACCGTACAAACCAACTTTAAGTGACGATAAATTAAATAGCTGTAAATCTTCTTGTAATAGCATATTCCACATCGTTGGAGCGGCAAAAAACATTGTAACCCTTTCTTCCTCAATCGTTTTCAGCACCTGTCCCGTATCAAAATGATGAATAATCACATTTTTGGCTCCGGCTTGAACACGTGGTAAAAAACTGCAATGAAGCTCAGCACAATGAAACATTGGGGCTGTAACTAATCCAACATCCTTTGACGTTATCTGAAGAGCATTGATACAGATTAAACTTTGTTCGATCATATCGCGATGGCGGTGCATGACACCTTTTGGTCGGCCAGTTGTTCCACTTGTATACATAATGGCATACGTATCATTTTCACTTATTTCGTAATTTGGATTAGACGTTGGAGAGTCCTTAATGATGTCTTGATAGGAAGAAGCGTAAGGTGAAGTTGTTTCATCGATGCACCAAAATAAAGTTTTTGGAAATCGACTGTGTATTTTCGTGATTTGTTCTTCTAAACCTTTCTCATAAATGACGATTTTGGGAGCAGCATCCAATAATATATAAGAAACTTCATCTGCCTTTAACCTAAAGTTGATAGGATTAATAATGGCTCCAATTTTTGCAACCGCAAAATAAGCTGTTCCTAATTCGAAGCAGTTAAATAAAAAGGTAGACACTCTGTCTCCCTTTCTAACTCCCGCAGCAAGCATGGCATGTGCAAGCTTATTTACTTCATCATTCCACTTTTCAAAGCTAAACCGTACACCTCTTGATCTGTCTACTACAGCCTCTTTGTGTAAATATTTGTTTACAGATTGTTCAAATAACTGACCAATAGTGACATACATATAATTTCTCCCTCCCTAAACGGTAAGCGTTTTCTTTAGTTAGAAAAACTATATATATGTATTTCATGAAAAAGGAAAAAATTCCTCTTTGAAAAAATATTTTAAAAGGAAAAAGAGACTTTTGCTTGTAACAGTCTCTTAGTGTATATTAATTTGGCTTAACATATTCTTCAAGAGGTATATTTAAACCCTCGATTTCCTTAACAACTAATGACGCGATCTTTGTTGCCCCAAGCTCTTGCAAATGTGTGTTATCTCTTTTTCCATTTGGAAAATGATGATATTTATTTGGTTCCACCCACAAAAACAGTTGCTTCGTGTTATTCGGTCCTAATTTGTTAAATAATTGCTTGCTTTTAGCGTTTAAATCTATTAGGGGGACATCTTCCTCCACAGCTAATTGCTTCATTGCTGCAGGGTAATCACCATGTGTATCTATTAGTATTCCATCGCTTGAAAAATTTCGTCTTTCAACTGGTGTAACAAGTATAGGTACCGCTCCTTTTTCTCTTGCTTCAGCTATATATTTATTTAAATATATTTTATAATCTGTGTGCGGATCTGTATATCGTTTTGAATCTTTCCTTTTTGCGTCATTATGACCAAATTGAATAAATAGATAATCACCTCGGCCTAGTCTCTTCTTTACTTTTTCAAATTTTCCTTCTTCATAGAAACTTTTCGAGCTTCTCCCTGGAACAGCAGCATTGTGAACAATAACCTGATCATAAAAAAACATGCTTATTTTTTGCCCCCACCCCATTTTAGGAGCAAACTTATGTTTATAGGCTGAAACAGTTGAGTCTCCTATAAGATAAACATGTACAATGTTTTGATTTTGGTTATATTTTAATGCAACCGAATTATCTGAAAATAATAACACCAGGAAAATTGAACTAAATAATATGCAAACTGTAAAAATCCATATTTTACTCATTAATGTGACCTCCCCCCTTTTATAGCTAATTTTCTCTAAAGCTTTATAAATAATGCACATTGAAATAGGTTATATAGTTACGAAGAATGTGGATTAAGACAGTTGACATTAGGACAAAGTTTATGTATTATATATTTGTAACCGCTTTCAAATATGAGGTGATTTTTATGTGTGAAATAGCTAAAGAAAAATCAAAGTCCGAAATTATTACAGCCTTAATCGATCATAATGTATTTAAGATGCCAGATGGAAGACAGTTTTATGAAGCTTCTGAAAAAGAGCTCAAGACCATCCTATACACATATTCTACTATTAGACATATTTGTTAACTTACATATGGCCCCGATGAGGCCTTTTATTTTTCCTCCTAAGTATAAGCACCTCCTGTTCAAACAAACAATAAGTACAACATCAAAAGGAGGTTCTAAAATGAAAAAAGATCTCTGTGAAGAAGAAAAGGATTACCTTCAACATTATCTTATTGAACATATTACAAGAATTTGTGTGCTAGAGGAAGATGAGCGTATAAGAGAAGAATTGAACAAAAAAGATAATGAGTAATCACCCATTATCTTTTTTGTTATGGCATTTTATGTCCACGTGATGAAGTATATAGACTATACCATTCTTCACGTGTCATGATTTCAGATTGACGAATTGCATCTTGACAATTTCGGATTCGGCTTGGGTTTGTTGTACCAATTACAGGCTGAATTAAGGCAGGATGTCTCATTAACCATCCTAGAACAATTGCTTCATTGGTTGTTTCTTTTTCTTTCGCCATTTCCTCTACCAATTTTATTGTCTGTTTGTCACTGTCAGAAAGGTAATCAAGCTTTCTTCCTGAATACATGCCATTGGCCAAAGGAGACCATGCCTGGATTTGAACATTCTGAAGTCGGGAGAACTCGATCATTCCATCTGCAAAATTAACTTCTGTTTCAGCTTTTTGGTTCACTAAAACACTATGCTCTAGCCAATCTATTTTTTTCAAGCTCATTTCTAGCTGATTGACAATCATCGGTTCTGGACTGTAAGCATTTAATAGCTTCACCTGTGACACACTCATATTCGAAACACCAAAATGTCGAACCTTCCCAGATGATTTTAATTGTTCAAATGCTTCTGCTACCTCCTCTGGTTCAACCAAAGGATCAGGACGATGTAATAATAAGATATCCAGATACTCTGTCTGCAGCCTTTTTAAAATACCCTCAACTGACTCAATAATATGCTTTTTAGAAAAGTCGTATCTCTGTGGTGCATTACCCTCTGGAAATCGAATCCCGCATTTAGATTGAAGAATGATGTTTTCACGTAAATTTTTACGCTCTTTCAAAATTTTCCCGAATACTTTCTCAGCTTTTCCCATCGTATAAATATCTGCATGGTCGAACATAGAAATTCCGATTTCTAGTGCAGCATCAATAGCTTCTTCAGCACTTTTTATATGCTCCTTCGTAATTGGGTCTTGATTCCAACCTCCGCCAAAGCCCATACACCCTAATACCAATCTACTAGCTGAAATATCACGTTTTTCTAATGCCATTTTTTTCATCATCTTCTGTTCCTCCTCAATGAAACCATTTACATTATGTATAAGTATACATTACAGCATCAGAGCTGATTTGCAAAGGTTGTCGCTTAAAAAGCAAAACACTCCCATATTAGAGATGGAAGTGTCAGTTTATTTTTCTTATTTTCTAGCAAAAATAGCCTGTTGCTCATCCTTTTTTGCCAATTCATTTGAAATTGTACTTGTTAGACTAAAATCTCCTGAAACACTATCATGCCCTAACTCCCAAATCATCATGCCACCAAATCCACTGTCAACAGCAAGATCTGTTTTCTTAAGCATAGTTTGAATTCCATTATAATGATAGGTTGTCCCGTTTAACTCTACACTGTCCCGTTGAGCATTCTCTGAACTTTCTTTAACAATAGCTCCATATGACATCTGATTAATCGATACATTCTCTGGTTGTGCATAAAATGGAACTCCTAATACAAGTTTATCTTTGGCTATATTAAGATGATCAAATAATGTAGACCAATAGATTACAATATTCTCTGCAAATCTGTATGGTGATAAATTTGCCGCATTGTACTCTCCGTCCCATTGACCATCATATGCCATAATATTTACATAATCAACATGTTTAAACATGTTTGGATTATACACAACAGATTGGATTTCTGTACCGGTAACACTATGAATCTTGGAATAAACTGCAATTGTTAATTCTTTATCAAGTTTAGATAATTTTTCATCCAAAGCTTCTATGAAAATGTTCAAGTTTTTTGCATCCTCATTTGACCGAGGATGTTCAAAATCAATATCTATACCATCAAGGTTTTCTACTTTTGTTAGGTGTATGAGCCCATTCACTAGCTTTGTTCGAGAGGTGTTGTTTGAGATTGCAGCTTTGAAATAATCATATGACTCTCCGCCTTCAATGTGATACCAACCACCTAAGGCTAATAAAACCTTTGTTTGATGTTCATGTGCTTTTTTCACCATTGTTTTCAAGTTTGTTTTTGCTGTTTTACCATTCATAAGAATACTTCCATCCTTTGTAGGGTGAGCAAAAGAAAAAATTACATGCGTTAACTCTTTATAATCAATTAAGGATGGATCTCTGAAATCCTGCACATACCCAATTAATACTTTTTGTTTTTCTTCTTGAAATTCTGGCATTGCTTTTTCACTTGGTTTCTTCGTTGATTCTGGCGCTTTTGTTACCAGTTTAGGTGTATTTGATTGCTTTTCACTTATTTTTTGATAAAAGATGCCTAAAAAAAAGCCGCCTGTTAAAATTAATAAAATCACTAGGATCATAACAATGTTTTTCTTCATATGATTCACTCCTTAGAAAAACAAATACCCTAAAGATCGTAACAAAAAAACACTCACCTTTTCGATGGTAATATTAGTTAAAATCCTTTCTTCTTTGCAAGTGGCTCAACAAATGAAGACATGATTGCGTTTAGAAGCCTCCAAACTATCCTATTATGAACAGGTAGATGCTTTTGATAAAAGTATGTATATTCAATATGTTGATTCGAGCCTCGCTTACGCTTAAATTCTCCTGCCCCTGCACTGCGATGACCTAGATATTTATGATCTAGTACATGTTCAGTTATCAGATATGATAAAGCCCTGTATAAGCCCTCTTTTTTATCTATTTTAGTGTTATATCCTAGTACAGGAGTAGTGAGAACTCCATCTCTTATCCAGTATCCAACAACACCCTTTACGATATCTCCATGGCAGATGAGCTTAAATTGTAAATAATTATGAAGAATAGCATGTTCAAAAAACTCTTTTGTAAATTGAGGATTATAACGAGAATATTTATCAATATATAGCTCATAATACATTTTTTCTATTTGAGCTATATCGTCAATTTCCGGTTCTCTTAAGTCATAGTGATATTTCTCAAATAATTTTTTATCCTGGTGAAGTGTCTTTTTTTGTTTCTTAGATAATGCGAGCTTAGGATCAAACAAATAGATTGCACGTGACATTATTTTTTGATAACCAATAGCTTGAAATTTTTCAAGTAAAGGACGGTGTAAAGCATCTGTCATTGAGCGTATTAAAATAGTGTGCTTTGGAAATGTGGTAGTTAGAAAATTTGTCACCTTCACTAATTGGTTCTCCGTTAGTAATGGACCCATTAAATTAGTTGAAAGTAACCAATTATTTATAATCACTACTCTATTTAGAGTACTCCTCTTTAAAATCTTTCCGATTAATTCGATTATTAATGAAAACAATTTTTCTAATATTGGATTTTTCAGTTCCCAGAGCTCTTCTTTTGCATAACTAATATAATGTGTAAAAGGAGACGTAACATAGGAATTATTGAATTCATTGTTATTTACACTGAGCGGTAACAACATATCATCTATCTCTAAAAGAAAAAGGTCAGTTTGGACATTTTTTATAAAATATGTACTTCCATTCTTCATCAAAGGCTCAAAATATTGTTTAATCATTTCACCGTCTTTTTTCTTTTCCCAATCAATATCATCAATCGTTGTCACATCATATAATTTCATGGTGGACATTTTCCTTTACGGCATTTTCAATTCTCTTTCTTTTGTGCTCTGAGGCAATTAAGTCATATTCTGAAAATGTAAACTGAGGTATTACAAGCAGATATTTCTTCCATAATTTCTTCAGTTCAAGCATTACCTTTACTTCAATTCCAGCTGTTTCACTTTTGACTTTAAGTTTGATATCGATTAAAAGGAGTTCCTTTTGTGTGACTTTATATTCGAGTATATCGTCTGAAGAAAGCATGATCGATCGTCTAATGAAATCAGGAAATAACATGTGTTTTTCCCCTGTTTGTTTATGAATACCAAAGAAGATATCATCACATCTTCCATCAATTCGTTCTAAGGCTAAAAAATGTGATCCACATGGACATGGTGTACTTTTTTCTATTAATAGATCATTTAACCGGTATCGTATTAATGGCTGTGTTCTTCTAGTAAAATCGGTGATGATTGGCACGAAAATTCCTTTATCCTTATCTAAATACTCTTTCTGAATAGCCAATAAATCCTCATTCATATGGAGAACACCGTAAGAGCAGGTTGTTGCTAAAAATCCCTCTGTTGCTTGATAAACCTGGTGAAGAGTTTGCTGAAAGATAGCTTCGATATAATTTTTATCAATGTCTTCTAATACTTCTGCAACTGAAATGATTTTTTCGGGAGTAATATGAATATGTTTATTTACCTGCCACTCTGTGATCATTCGTAACATAGAAGGTGGTGCAATAATAATGGTCGGCTGCAATTCATTTAATTTACTTATATGACTTTTAATATCTTTGACTAAGTCAAAAAAATAAAAGCTAATTTTACTACTACTTGTTGCCTCATATAAATTGTTGTTTGCACGTAAAAAGAACGCAATTTTATGCCTTTTCATTAGACCCCCTGGAAGCAGTTTAGCTAGTACCTCTCCTGCCCACATCGCAGATTCTTTATCACTAGCTAAAAACAATCCACGATTTCCACTTGTTCCAGAGGATAAACCAATCGAAACATGATCGATCTTTGGGGAAAAATCCCTCGTCCTCTCAGCTCTTATGGCTAATTGAAAAGCTTTTTCTTTTGTTATACCGACCGTGTTTAATTCATTAAAATGATCCATCATCTCTCTTTTTGTTATAATCGGTAACGTTTCCCAATTAATCTCTTGTAGATGATCACTATAAAAGTTCCGGTAAAAGGAAGATTGTGTTAAAACAAACGCTAAATGCTTTTTTATTTTTTTGTTTTGATAATCTTGCACGGCCTTTCTGGAAGGAAACCGCCTTATATACTTCGAAAGCATATATTGTTTTAAAAGTATAAATTTATTCATACTTAAAACCCTCTTTCACCAAGTTCCACGTTTTTTGACAATGAGTTGGCAAAATATCAATCTTAGGTACATTTTTTGAAAGCTGATGAAGCTTTATAATATTTTCCTTATAAAAAGGAACATCTTCAATTAGTATACTCGTAATTTTATGAGGAAATATTAACTCCTCATATGCTTCACTTTGCCATACAGCATCAGCACAAAGCAATAGTTGCTTCCCACTCTTTAAGAAAACAAAAAGTCCAAGCTGGCCGATTGCATGTCCTGTTAAATCAACAGCAATAAGAGATCCATCTTGAAAAACATCATAACCTTCCTCAAATGGTTGAAGTTGATCATTTAACGATATTTCTGGGGATTCATCAATAAAATCCATTCGGTCATGAAGATCCTTTGGTAATAAATCAACTAAACACCCTTTTGTTAAAGCTTTTATCTTATTAAATTGCTTAACATGATCATAGGCTTTTTTAAAGGTTAGTATTGTTGCAGATGGAAAATCACTTAGTCCTGCTGTGTGGTCTCCATGAAAATGAGAAAGGATAATATAACGGATATCGGTAGGGTTAATGCCTTCTTTCATTAATTGATTTTTAATCGATTTTGATTCAGTGAAGCTTACAGGAGTTAATTTTGCATATATGGAATAAGGAAAAGATTTTGTTTCTTCTATAAATCTCTTAGAGTATCCTGTATCAAATAAGATGTATCCTTTAGTAGGATGCTTTAACAAAGCTACAATTGCAGGAAACTTGATTTTCTTTAAAGGTCTTTTTGGGTTGACGATCTTTTCAGGATGTGTACAATATCCACATTCATAGAGCTTCAACATTTCAATTCGCATGATCTTTCCACCATTCAATAAATTCTTTTGTTCCTTGTTCAATTGAAATTACAGGTTCATATCCTAATTCTTTACGTGCTTTATCAATTGAAAGTGTTTGAGATTGTGATAAAACACTAACTGTATAACGAGTTAATAGAGGCTCTTTTCCACCTAGTAAATTAGTTGACACAAACTCCATTGCAGTGGCTAGTAAAAACGCTTTTTGATAGGAGATCTCCCTGTACGAAAAGGATTTCCCTAATTTCTCCATAACTGTTTCGATCATGCTATATAAGTTTACTCGATCACCGTTCGTAATATTGTATTTTTGCCCCAGTGTTGAATGACCTGATGATAAACATAAAAGTAATGCATCCACTGCATTATCTACGTACGTCATATCAATTTCTACATTCCCTGAACCAATCTTCGGAAACATTCCTTTTTCACATACTTTAATCAATCTGGGGAAAATAGCTTGATCACCTGGTCCGAATAAAGCTCGGGGTCGAATAGTAATTGTCGCAAGTCCTTGTTGAAATGCTTTGTCTACTTCAAGTTCTGCAAGATATTTAGTCTTAGCATAATGGTTAACAAATTTGCTAGGCAGTACGTCATCTTCTTTCACATTTATTCTTTCATTATAATAAAAGTAGAGACTTGGTGTTGAAACATGTACTAATCGCTTAACCTTCCATTTTATACAGCCATCAATCACGTTTTTTGTTCCAATTACATTTGCATAATAAAAATCCTTATATTTCCCCCAAGGTGAAGAAAGAGCTCCACAATGAATCACATAATCCTGGTCCTGACAGAGAGCAATCATGTGCTCCCGATTTTCTAAAGCACAGCTGACAAAGTGAATCCCTTTTTTGGATAAGCTGTCACCGATTTTTTCATTTCTACCAGTCCCTGTTACTTCATAACCCATCATAGCAAGGCGGTTTGCTACTTTCATTCCTAAGAATCCTGTTGAACCTGTAACAAGAACCTTCATCGTTCATCACCATCCCAACTTATATCATAAGTTGATTTTTGCAGTAGTGTTAAAGCATTTTTTTTACTCTCTCTCCATAATTTTATTAAGCTTATAACTTGGTAAAAATACGGGAAAGGATCTCTTATACAAAAGATAATATCTTTATAGGAAAAGACAATTTTTAACCATTCAACTACCTTTTGAACATTCCAGGCTTCTTGCAGGCCAAATAAAAGCATAGCAAGCTTTATAGTTTCCCTTTTCCCCTTTTTTGGCGTAACAATACCAGTTTTGGACTGTAAGAGTAGGGCCGCTACAATCTCTTGATCGAATAAATGCAGCCCACTAGTAGCTCTTGGATTACATTCAATCGGAATCGCTCTGTTAAGTTCGTTAACAATAAAATCAAATGATATTTGTCCTGTAAAATTTAAATGCTCTACTATTTTACATACAAACTGTTTAATGTCATGCCTTTCTATATGTTTAAACGATATCGTTGCTCCTATTCCGGCTGTAAAGTTACTTTTATAAACAGAATGTGCAAGAACCTTCCCATCTTTTGCAATAGAATAAGAACAAAATTGCTCTCCATTAATTCTTTCTTGAAGAATCCAACTAGAATCATCGAAACTTATATTTTGGATGTCTTTTTCCGAAGATACAAATATTATAGAATCCGAGAACCTTGAATAAATTTTTTTCAGGACTAGATCATTTCTATCTAGCCTTTCATTGATTATAGTGTTACGTGTAAGGACTTTTGTTTTAGGTACTTGAAATCCTATAGTATTGACCATTTTCAAAAAATCAAATTTATGATGCAGTGTTTTTAATTTTAAAAAATCATCTACTAGGACTTCACAATATTGATTAATGACATCTTTGT